>CAJAYZ010000033.1 GCA_903949225.1 uncultured Planctomycetaceae bacterium | reverse complement strand
TGAACAGATCGGTCGAGCAACTGCGGACGAAACAGAGCCGATCGGCGATGCCCCCGAGGTGCGGGAGGAGATCGCCGATCCACATCCCCGACTCCCCACGCTGGCGGAACGACCGCTTCGACCCGAGGAGGTCGGTGCGGTGGCTCTCGTTCATGAACGCAAACCGCTTCCCGTCGGTGAAACTCGCCGGGATCGGCTGGCCGTCGCGGCGCGCAAGCTCTGGCTTGTAGTCGAAAAGATCGAGCTGCGAGGGGCCACCCGCCATGAACAGATGAATCACCCGCTTCGCCTTCGGAATGAAGTGCGGCAGACCGGGAAGGCCAGGCACTCCCAAGGGCCCGCCGGCCCCTTCCCCCGCGCCGCGTCCCTCGCCGGCAAGCAAGGCCCCAAGCGCCATCGCCCCGACGCCAACCCCGCACCGGGCAAACAGATGGCGCCGGGTCTCGTCGAGGAGCGTGCCACCGGAGACGGGATGATCGTGAGGCATGGGGCGTTCCCGGATCAAGACAGGATCAAAACCGGATCACAGCTGACCGCGACAACGATCACTCGCGGGTCACCGTCTCATCGAGATTCAGAAGCACCCGCGCGGCGTCGCGCGGATCGAGGGGGACGAGGACGGCTAGCTCGTCAGGCTCAGGATTCCTCCCCGTGCAGCGCCGGAAGGCGACGGCCGGGCCGTCGTGGGCCACCACGGCGGCGAGCGCATCGGCACATTCCACGAAGGCGAGGTCGTTCAAGAGCGTGAGCGCCTGGAGCGGGGTGTTGCTGCGGCCGCGGCGGGTACACGACTGATAGCCGTCGGGGGCGTCGAAGACGGCGAGGCTCGGCGGCGGTGAGGCCCGGTAGAGGAAGGTGTAGAGCCCGCGGCGATGCCGATCGGGGCCAGTGCTCGTCGGCCAGTCGCGCTTCACCTGGCCGACGGCCGTCGCCCCGGCAGGGATCGGGGGATAGACCGGCGGGCCGCCGAGGGCCGGTGAGAAGACCCCCGAGGCGACCAGGGCCACGTCGCGAACGAGCTCCGCATCGAGCCGCAGCCGGGCCTGCCGGGCGAAGAGCCGATTGTGGGGATCACGCTCGGCCTGGAGTGGCGTGACGCGCGAGCTTTGCCGATAGGCCCGCGAGGTCACGATCAGCCGATGAAGCCGCTTCTGGCTCCACCCCTGCCGCTCCACCTCGAGGGCCAGCCAGTCGAGAAGGAGGGGATGACTCGGCGGCGTGCCCATGAGCCCGAAGTCGGCGTCGGTCTCGACTAGCCCCTGCCCGAAGAACTGCTGCCAAGCTCGGTTGACGAGCACCCGGCCGGTGAGCGGATGGCCAGGCGCCACGAGCCAGCGGGCGAGGTCGAGGCGGTTAGGAGGGCTGCCGGCCACGGCGAGCGGCGGCAGGATCGCCGGCGTGCCGGGGGCGACCTCCTCGGCGGGGCGGGTGAAGTCTCCCTGAATGAAGCGTGTCGTTGGCCGCGGCTTCGGGAGCTCTTCGAGGACGAGCGTCGTCGGCCCACCGCTCACCTTCGCCTGGAGATCGAGGAAGCGCTCGTTGAGGCGGCGAAACTCCTGGTCGTTAGCGCCCAGGCCGGCGTGAAAGAGCATCCGCCTCTGGTCGGGCGTGCGGTCGGCAGCGGCCGTGGCAAGGGCCTTCGATCGCTCGGCATCGAGGAGCTTTTTGGCATCGTCGTTGAGCCCCGCCTCCCAGCCGGCCAGGGCCTCAGCGCGGGCCTCCACATAGGCATAGACCTCGGCGCGGGCAGCGTCACGGTCGGCGGTCAGCCGCACCATGTTGACGCGGGGATCGGTGACCTTGAGCTTGGCGTCGGCTTGGTTGTTGAAGAAGGCGAACAGCCGGTAGTAGTCGACCTGACTGACCGGATCGAACTTGTGGTCGTGGCACTGGGCACAGCCGATCGAGAGGCCGAGCCACACGCTCCCCGTCGTCGCCACCCGGTCGAAGACGGCGTCGATGCGGAACTGCTCCTTGTCGATTCCCCCTTCTTCATTGATCTGCGTGTTGCGGTGGAAGCCGGTGGCGATCCGCTCCTCGTCGGTAGCGTCGGGGAGGAGATCGCCGGCGAGTTGATGAACCGTGAAGCGATCGAAAGAGAGATCGCGGTTGTAGGCATCGACGACCCAGTCGCGCCACCGCCAGATCTCGCGGGGGGCGTCGATCGAGTAGCCGTTGCTGTCGGCATAGCGCGCCTGATCGAGCCACAGCCGCGCCTGCCGCTCGCCGTAGTGCGGGCTCGCCAGGAGCCGATCGACCTCCCCTTCCCAGGCCTTCTCGGGATCGGCCGCATGGGCGGCAAGAAAGCGATCGAGCTCTGGGGCCGTCGGCGGGAGGCCCGTCAGGTCGAGGCTGACGCGGCGGAGAAGCGTCTCGGGGGGAGCAGGCGCCGCCGGGGCGAGCCCCGAATCGGCAAGCGCCGCCACGAGGAACCGGTCGATCGGATGCTCACAGCCTGCCACCTCCGGCGGAGACGCTTGTCTCGGCGGCGTGAACGCCCAGTGAGGCTCGTAAGGAGCCCCGGCCGCAATCCAGTCGGCAAGGATGCGCTTGTCACTGACCGAGAGCTGCTTTCCCGTCTCCGGTGGCGGCATCACCGTGCTCGCATCGGCGCTCTCGATCCGGGCCACGAGCCCACTGGCGGCGACGTCGCCGGGCTGAATTGCCACATGCCCGGAGTCGAGGAGCGCCACGGCCCCGGCCGGCTCGTCAAGGCGCAAGCCCGCCTGGCGGGCACGCGGGTCGAAGCCGTGGCAGGCGAAGCAGTTGGCGGCGAGAATCGGGAGGACGTCGCGCGAATAGGACGGGGCGGCGCCGGTCGGCTCCGTCGCCATAGCGACGGGAGCAAACCACCCCCACACGGTGATGATGACGGAAAACCGTCGTGCCAAGCCGAACATCCCGCCTCCCCGACAGCCCTCTTAAGGATCCGACCGCTGAAGAGTAGACTACGCTTCGACGCCCGGAAACGCCCAGGAAAACCCGAGCACGGCATGCCCACTGCGCCCTCCATCCCTCCCAACGTCGTCGGGTCGTTCTCGGAGCGCACCTGGAAGACCCGATTTGCCACATTCCTCTCCAGCCCGTCGATGCGCCCCCGGGTGATGGCGCTCGCCAAACTCCTCGGATTCCGCGACGAGCAGTGGATCCGGGTCGTAATGAACCGGGAGACGTTGAAACTCGTTTTGCAGCTTCCCACCCGAAGCCTCGACGTCGCCGAGATCTCGGGATGCTTCTGGCGCGACCGCTGCCCCTTCAAGTCGTACACGACCCTCGACTTTCCCGAGTTCGACATTTGCAGAGAGTCGACCGAGCGGAAGTTCGATCTGGTGATCGCCGAGCAGGTGTTCGAGCATGTTCTTTGGCCCTACCGGGGTGCGAAGAACGTCTTCGACATGCTCCGCCCCGGCGGCCATTTCCTGATCACGCTGCCTTTCCTGATCAGGATCCACGGGTACCCCACCGACTGCTCCCGATGGACCGAGGTCGGCCTCCGCCACTTCCTCGCTGAATGTGGATTTCCACTTGATGAGATCGTCACAGGATCTTGGGGAAACACGTCGTGTGTCCGTTCGAATCTCTGGGTGTGGAAGCGCTACCATCCGCTCCTGCATTCCCTGCGCAACGAACGCGACTTTCCCATGAATGTCTGGGCCGTCGCCCGAAGGCCGGACTGAACGCCCCCGCGACGGTCAGCCCTGCCGGCGATCACCCCGCGGCGATGATCTCCGCGAGCTCCACCGCCCGGTGTTCCCGCGCCGAAAGGTAGGCCGCATCGACGAGCGCCATGGTTCCGAGATTCTCCTCACCGGTCGCCACCGCCGGGCTTGTCCCCTCGAGGTCGCGGAGCAACTCGGCCATCGGGCCGATGAAGGCATCGGGAAACCAGGCCTCCTCCCAGCGCGGCCGATGCCACACCCCCGCGCCATACTCGGCGCGGCTCGTCGTCCAGTCGAGCGTCGAGGGAGATTTTTCTGGGTAGCGCGGCCAGCCGACCGTCCCCAGCGCCATGCCGTGCGTTCCCTCGACCCGGAAGCGCACGAAGCAATCCGATTCGGCCCCCTCTCGGGCCGGCCCCGCCCAGACATCCTCGAGCGACGAGCAGCGGAGCCCTGAGTCGTATTCGAGGACCGACAGACAGATGCCGTCGTCGTGGGCAAACTTCTCGGCCGTGCGCGGATCGCTGCGGACGCTCGTGAACACGCGCCGCGGCGAGCCGAACCAGCCCCGGAAGGTGTCGAAGTGATGGATCGACATGATCCGCAGCGTCACCCAGCCCTGCCGTTCCTGCCAGGGCATCCAGTGGGGGATCGCCCGCATTTCGATCGTGGCGAGCACCGGCTCCCCGAGCACTCCGCGAGCGAGGAGATCGCCACAGGCGCGGACGGCATGGTCGTAGCGCATGTTCTGATTGACGACAAGGCGGATCCCTGCCTCGCGGCAGCGGCGAACGATTTCGGCGCCTTGGGAATAGTCGCAGGCCAGTGGCTTCTGCGCCAGGATCCCACGGACTCTAGCTTCCTTTCGCTCGACCAGCTCACAGATCCCCTCGATGATCTCCGGCTGGATGTCGGGGGGAACGGCGACGTCGACCACCTCCACCGCCGGATCCTCGACGAGCCGCTGCCAGTCGGCGTGCACCGTGGGGATGCCGTGACGGGCCGCCACCTCCTCGGCCGCCGTGCGGCGGGGCGCGGAGATCGCGACGGGATTGAGCCCCGCCCCGCGGTAGGCGACGAGGTGGCAGTCGGCCATGATGAACCCCGCTCCGATGCACCCGATGCCGATCGAGCGATCGAGGGGCAGCGGCGCCAGGTGCGCTGGAGTCATGGCCGCAGCGTGGCTCATCGATCCTGCCCCTCCCCCGACGGCGCCGCCGAGCGGTCGCGCGAGACCTCGAGCCAGCCGACGTTCCCGGACGCCTCGCTGAAACGCCTCATCCCCACATCCCGGATGGCCCCGTCGGGCACCATCGACAGGGGTGTGTAACGGGGATGATGCGAGTCCTTGTAGGGATCGTTTCGGGCCGCGTTGTAGCAACAGATCATCGACCACCGCGGCTGGTCGGAACGGTTCGCATCGGAGCGGTGGAGAAGATTGGCGTGGAAGAAGATGGCGTCGCCAGGATCCATCTCGCAGTGCACCAGCGGCAACCGGGCGAGAACAGCATCCACCCGCTCCATGTCGGCGCCTGCTTGCTCACCGGTAAGCTGGTGCTCGATCCGACCGAGCTCATGGGAACGGGGGATCACCTGAAGGCAGCCGTTGGCCCGCGTCGAGGGATCAACGGCGATCGAGACGCTCGTCAGGAGCGGCCATATCAAGCCGTTGTTGTACCAATAGCCATAATCCTGGTGCCACGTCCACGCGCCGCCGACACGGGCGTCCTTCATGATCATCTTGGAGTGGTAGTGGTACACCTCGCCGCCGAGAAGATGCTCGGCCGAGCGGACGATCCGTTCACATCGCGCAAACATCCCGTAGATCCCATCCCCCGGATGGTTCCAGAGGGAGAGCCGCACCACGCCCCCCTCGCCATCGGCCCGTCCGAACGAGTGCCGGTCGAGTTCCCGGTCCTCACGGGCGGCCCGTCCGAGGAGATCGATCTCCTCACGATCGTAGAATCCGCGGGCGATCACGTAGCCCTCGCGGTGATACTCGGCGACCTCACCGTCGGTAAGCGGTTGCGGCATGGTGGTTCCTCTGCCCTGCTTTCCGAGCCCCGACGGGCCGATCAGGAGGGCGTCGTGGACTGTCGTTTCACCATCACGGCCGTGCAGTCGTCGGCCTGCTTCGTCCCCTCCGAGAACTCGACCACCGCGGCGTAGACCAGGGCGATGATCTCGGCGACGGGGAGATCCCGATGGCGGCGGATGACGTCGGTGAGCCGGTCGGTGCCGAATTGCTCTCCGTCGGGCCGCGACCACTCGAAAAACCCGTCGGTGAACAGGAGGAGCATGTCGCCCGGCGCGAGGGGGACATGCGTCGGCGGATCAAACTCCACCTCCGGCATCAGCCCCAGCGGGAGCCCGTGGGTGGGGATCTCGGTAAAGGCGTCGTCGGCAGCGGTGTAGACGAGCAGCGGGCCATGGCCGGCGCTGACATATTCGACGGTGCTTTTGGCCGGATCGAGGAGCCCGATGAACGCCGTCACGAACGTCCCCTCGCGGAGGTCTTCGCCGAGGAGATCGTTGATCTGCGGGACGACGCGGGCGAGATCCCGGCTCTGCAT
>CAJAYZ010000032.1 GCA_903949225.1 uncultured Planctomycetaceae bacterium | reverse complement strand
TCTTCTACAACATCCCGATGCGGTCGAGCGAGTTGGCCCGCGTGATTTCCGACTGCTACCAGGCTCTCGGACGACGTCGCACGATCGACCTGCTCGACGACATGAACCGCACCGGCTTCAAGTGGAGCACGAAGAGCGGCCTTTCGTTCGCCACCGACGATCTCATCACCCCGACAGACAAGTCGAAGATCATCGGCGACGCCGAGAAGGAGGTCTTCAAGATCCTCAAGCGTTACCAGAAGGGCGTGATCACCGACGGCGAGCGGTACAACTCGGTGCTCGATGCGTGGACGCACGCCCGCGAGGAGATCACCAAGGGAATGATGGCCGCCCTCGAGAAGGACACGGCCAGCGAATCCCGGCATGACGGCTACGTCAACCCGATCTACCTCATGGCCCACTCCGGTGCCCGTGGTGGTGTGGAGCAGATCCGTCAGCTCGCGGGAATGCGTGGCCTGATGGCCAAGCCGTCGGGGAAGATCATCGAAACGCCGATCAAGGCGAACTTCCGCGAGGGTCTGACCGTCCTCGAGTACTTCAGCTCGACGCACGGTGCCCGCAAGGGACTGGCCGACACTGCTCTGAAGACGGCCGACTCGGGCTACCTTACCCGCAAGCTGGCCGACGTCGCCCAGAATGTCGTGGTCACGATGCACGACTGCGGCACGCCGCAGGGGGTCCAGAAGGGGGTCATCTACCGCGGCGAGAAGGTCGAGGTTCGGCTCGCCGACAGCCTCCGTGGACGCGTCAGCCGGGCAGACATCGCCAACCCTATCAGCGGTGACGTCATCGTCCGCGAGGACGATTTGATCACGCCCAAGATCGCTCAGCAGATCGAGGAACTGGGGCTTGAGAAGGTGCAGGTCCGCAGCCCGCTGACCTGCGAGGCGCCGCTCGGCGTCTGCCGCCTGTGCTACGGCATGGATCTCTCGACCGGTTCGCTCGTCGAGGAGGGGATGGCCGTCGGCATCATCGCCGCCCAGAGCATCGGCGAGCCTGGCACGCAGTTGACGATGCGCACGTTCCACATCGGTGGCGTCGGTCAGCGTGCCCTCGAGGAGAACCAGAGCAAGACGAAGCGTGCCGGAACGGTGCGGTTTGCCCGGCTTCGTAGCGTGCCTGACGAGAACGGTCAGCAGGTCGTGCTCGCCCGCAACGGTGAGATCACCATCAGCGACGCCAAGGGGAACGATCTCGAGAAGATCGACGTTCCGGCCGGTGCCATCCTCAAGGTCAAGGAAGGGGACGAGGTCAAGCCGGGCACCGTGCTCGTACAGTGGGATCCGCACTCGATCCCGATTCTCTCGGAAGTTTCCGGAAAGGTTCGCTACGAGGACGTTATCGAGGGCGAGACGGTTCGCATCGAGAAGGATCCCAGCGGCCACGTTCGCCGGATGATCATGGAGCACAAGGGCGTCTATCAACCGCAGATCGCGCTGCTCGACGACGACGGCAAGACGCTCGGCTTCTACTACCTCCCCGAGAAGGCCTACATCGAGGTCAACGAGGGAGAGATCGTCAAGGCTGGTCACATCCTTGCCAAGACGCCCCGCGAGGCGTCGGGGACCCAGGACATCACCGGTGGTTTGCCCCGCGTGACCGAGATCTTCGAGGCCCGCAAGCCGAAGGATCCCGCGATCATGGCCGAGATCAGCGGTCGCGTTGAGGTGAAGGGTGAGAAGCGGCGCGGCAAGCGGACCATCGTCGTCCGTAACGAATCGGGACGCGAGGAGGAGCATCTCGTCAGCCAAGGCAAGCACATGCGAGTGCACACCGGTGACGAGGTCAAGGAGGGGGAGGCGCTCGTTGACGGGCCGCTGGTGCCCCATGACATCCTCCGCATCTCAGGCGAGGATGCCGTGCAGCAGTATCTCGTTCGCGAGATCCAAAACGTCTATCGCAGCCAACGTGTCGATATCGATGACAAGCACATCGAGATCATCGTGTCGCAGATGCTGCGGAAGGTGAAGATCGAGTCCGTCGGTGACACGACCCTGCTTCCGGGGAGCGTCATGGACAGGTTCGACTTCCAGCAGGCCAACAAGCAGATCGCCGAAAGCCTGCGGATCACCGACAAGGGAGACAGCGAGTTCGCGGTCGGATCGGTCGTGCCGAAGGAAATCCTCGCGCAGGCCAATGCCCAGATCGAGACCCTCGGCGGTACGGCAGCCAAGGGCACCAAGCCGAAGCCAGCCACGGCGAGCACCCAACTTCTCGGGATCACCAAGGCGAGCGTTCAGAGTTCGAGTTTCATCTCGGCGGCCAGCTTCCAGGAAACGACCAAGGTCCTCACCGAAGCCGCCTTGGCCGGCAAGGTCGACAACCTTGTCGGGCTCAAGGAGAACGTCATCCTCGGCCACCTCATCCCGGCCGGAACCGGCTTCAACACGTTCCAGAATTCGGAGGTCCGGGTTCGTCCCGAGGCCCTCGATTCGATGCGGCACGACCCGATCGGGAAAACGCTCGCCCAGCAGTTCCCTCTCCTCGAGGATTCGGCTCCGGGGAACGACTCGCGGCTCGGCGGTGACTCCGACGTCGCCACCCTCCCAGAGACCGACCAGGCACGCGAACAACTCTGATCCCAGGGCTTGGGCCCGGTCGGACGGATGCCGTGCCGATCGGGCCACAACGCCAGTCGCTGATGGCCTGAAACGGTCCGGCCGGGAATTGACCGGCCGGTGGTGACGGTCGGACCGTCGGTGCCGTGGGGAAGTGACGGTGTGCGGCTGGATGCACCGCAGCGCCGAAGGACCATGGAACGGCCTTCTCTCAGGAGCCACTCCATGCGTCCCTCCAAAGCCCCCTGCCACAACCGGCTCGTCGGCGATCCATCAACGGGATCGAGGGCGATTCTTGTCGGCCTGATGCTCATCGTGGCTGGAAATGGTGACCTGCCGGTCGTGCGTGGACAGGTGGTGCCCTACAACCCCTACGCCGACAGCCAAGACCCCACGCCGCCGGTGCTCCCCGACGGAACGCTCCATTGGGGAACTTTCTTCAAGTCGGCGGCAATTCAAAAAGCCTACGAGCGACTCTGGAACCTCGGTGCCTGCCGCAACACGAACAAGGCGATCACGATCCCCGTCGAGAACAACAAACTGTCGATCGACAGCCTCCCGGAGGACGAGTTCCGTGGGGTGGTGCAGGCGGTTACCGGCACCAACGCCGGCGGCGCCGTGGCCTTTCTCCAAACGCCCAAGGACGGATCCGGTGGGGTGGAGAGGGTCGCGCTCCTCCATCCAGCAGGGGTGTCACGCGTCGATATCTCGGGGACTGCCGGAGTTTCCCTGCTCGCCCCCGGCATGGTCGTCCGCTTCCAGGCAAACGTCGACGCGAAGGGGAAAGGTACGGCCCCGATCCGTGTCCTTCATGTGGCCACCCCCTCGGCAGAGGCCAAACCGACAGCTGTCACGCCCGGGCTCGACGAGATGGTGATCGGGAAAGTCGTCCAGATGAAGCGGGGAATCCTCTCCGTCCGAGTCGATGCGGGGAAAATCCGCCGCCTGACGCTGCCCCTGGCCGAGGACGCCGTCGTCGAGGTGGCAACGTCCCAGATCGGCCTGATCAGGCCCGGCGACGCCATCGAAATCAAGGGAAGGCTTTGGACGGGTGA
>CAJAYZ010000031.1 GCA_903949225.1 uncultured Planctomycetaceae bacterium | reverse complement strand
CTGTGGTGGCTGCAATCCGACCTCTTCCCCTACCGCTACGGCGGGGCAGGGCTGATCCCCCGCTTCTGCGGCTGGCTGCTCCACGGTCGGCGGACGGAGTTCCGGCCATGACCGGCGCTGTCCCTGACAAACGCCCCGACAATCGCCCCGAGGCACCGGGCTCCGTGCGGCCAGCGCCGGTCGATCCGCCCGGTGACGGCCGCCCGGCCGCGGTCGAGTTCCGCGGCGTGACGAAGATCTACAACGAGGGGACGTCCCGCGAGGCGGTGGCGATCCGCGATGTCTCGTTTACGATTCCCGACCTGCCCGACAAGGGTGAGATCTCGACCTTCCTCGGCCCTTCGGGCTGTGGCAAAAGCACGGTGCTGCGGATGGTGGCCGGACTCGAGCCGCAGTTTCCACCGACCCGCGGCACCGTCCATGTCCTCGGCCGGGAGGTAGTGGGGCCCGGAGCCGACCGCGGGATGGTGTTCCAGGACTACACGAGCTTCGACAACCGCACCGTCCTCGGGAACGTCACCTTCGGCCTCGAGTGCCGGGGCGTGCCGAAGCGCCGGCGCGAGGCGGAGGGGCGGGAGTGGATCCGGCGCGTGGGGCTCAACCCCCGCCGCGATGCGGCCAAGTATCCCCACGAACTCTCTGGCGGCATGCGTCAGCGGGTGGCCATCGCCCGGACGCTCGTCCTCCGGCCGCGGATCATCCTCATGGACGAGCCGTTCGGCGCCCTCGATCCGGCCACTCGCCTCGACATGCAGGATCTGCTCGTCCGGCTGTGGCGGGAGGTGGAGGCGACGGTGATGTTCATCACGCATTCGGTGGAGGAGGCGGTCTACCTCGGCGACCGGGTGTTCGTGATGGCCACGACTCCGGGTAGGATCGCGGCCGAGATCCGCATGCCAGCCGCCGAGGCACCGGCCCGCGAGACGCAGATTGAGCCCTGGTTCCACGAGCAGGTGAACCAGCTTCAGGCTCAACTCGAGGGGATCGAGGCCGCGGCGTCGCGGCCCGGGCAATAGCCGGGAAGCTCTGACGAAGGGACACTTTTCGACGTGGGGCGCATCGGAGCCTATCTGCGGACGGCCTTCACGAGCCGCTGGAACCTGCTGTTCGCGGGGGCCGGCGTTGCGGCGGCGATCATCTCGGGCTTCCCCGGAGTGATCCTCCCGCTCGTCGCTGCCGGCGAACTCTACTACCTCGCGAGCATGGTCACCAACGACCGCTTCCGCGACGCCGTCGACGCCCAGGCCGCGAAGGCCCGCCGCGAGGAGACGGCGATCGGCACCCGCGAAGCCTACGAGCGTCTCCTCCGCTCCCTCTCGCCGCAGCTCCGGCAGCGATTCGAGCGGCTGCGGGAACGCTGTCTCCATCTGGTCGACATGGCGGGCCGGCACCGCGATACCGACTCCGGGTCGCTTGAGGCCCTCGAGCGGCTCCTCTGGGGCTACCTGCGGATGCTCCACGGCGCGCAGTCGCTCTCCGAGTTCGTGGAGCACACCGATGGCGCCGGCATCCGTCGCCGGATCGCCGAACTCGACCGCCGCCTCGAGAAGCTCCCCAAGGGGGATGATCCGGAAACGGTCCGGCTCCGAGCCGTGCTCGAGGATGATCTGCGGACAACGCGCGAGCGGGCCGAGAACATCGACGATGCCCAGAAGAAGCTCGACATCATCGTGGCCGAGGTCGAGCGCCTCGAATCGAAGATTGAGGCGATGGCCGAGGGCTCAGTGGCGAAGCGCGACGTCAGCGACATCGCCAGGCGCGTCGACGAGGTGGCGGAGGGGATGAAGCGCACCGACGAGACGATGCGGCAGCTTCAGCTCCCGGCAGAGCTCGACGACCTCGAGGACCCGCCGCAGATGCTTCGCGACGAGGCGTGACGCGCGGCCTAAACCTGGGGCTTCGTG
>CAJAYZ010000030.1 GCA_903949225.1 uncultured Planctomycetaceae bacterium | reverse complement strand
GTTGCCGGTGTCGTTGACCGCCGTGCCACTCTGCAACCACCGTCCAGTGGTCCCAGTGGTAACGACCCAGTAACCGGTCCCGCTCGTCGTGGTGGTCAGCTGGGCGCTCGCCGTCTGAGCCATCAGCAACGCTACGGCAAGGACGGCGGCCGCGAGCGCCATCGGCCTGCCAAGGCGTCGAAAGGCGCCGGCCTTCGCCACGGCGGGTTGCCCGGCCAGATCGATCGCACCATTTCCTGCCATTGGATTCTTCCCTGGGCCGCTCGTCACAATCCGCCGTCACGCGAAACTCGCCTGAAGTCGTATCAGACCATCGCGCGGCCCCAACCCCCCGGATGGATTCTTTGACGAGACGTCTCGATTGAGGGACGAGACAGGCTTGGCACGCTACGGATAGCGCAGCGACAAGGCGCATTGCGCACGACATGGTGCGCAACTCCCCCACAGGGGACGACCTCATCCCCCAATGCGTTGACAGCCGCTCGCTATTCGGTCGCCGGGATCGCGACGGTGATCTCGCAGGGAAAGAGAAGCTCCGGATCGCCGCGGTCGGCAAGCGTCCGGGCGAGCGATTTGATCGAGCGCGTCACCGGCCCGGCGTAGAGGACGCGGTCACCGAAGCGGATCTGCACGGGGCGATCGCCGTCGATCATCCGATCATCGAGCCGGACGAGAAGCGTTTCGATCCCCTCGGCACGGGCGATGTCGATCCGCTGGCCGTCGATGCGGGCATCGATGATTCCGCCACTGCGGGGGGCGTCGGCGGGGAGGGCGAGCCACGACGAGCTCACGCGCGAGGTGCCGGTCGGCTGCCAGACGACCCGGTCAGGCACCGGATTGCGGGTCTGCTTCGCCATCCAGGGAAGGGCCGCGGCGTCGTCGCGGTCCATCCAATGCCCCTTCCCTTCGTGGATCTTCACGAACGTCTCGTAGCCGTTCGGGTCGGCCGCACGAAAGGCTTCCAAGGCTCGGCCGTAGTCGGCGCCGATCTTGGCCCGGTCGTAGGCGGCGTCGAGGGCGCCCACCTGGAGCGCGAAGGGGACATTCCGCACCGGCTCGAGCGAGACGCCGTTGGGGTGGCCCGCCATCATCGCCGCCGCCGCCCAGTGGTCGGCCATCCGGGGGGCGAGCTGATAGACGCCGTCGCCGCCGGCCGAATAGCCGAGGACAGAGACGCGATTCGGATCGACCTCCCCTGTGATCACCAGATCCTCGATGAGGCGGTGGAAGAGCCGGTCGATGTGGGCTTCGTGCCAGAGATTCCAGGTGTTTGTCGGGGCCCGGGGGGCGACGTAGATCCCCTCGTCGACGGTGTAGAGCTGCTTTTGGTTTTCCCACTGCTGATCGTTGACGCGCGCCGGAGCCCCGCCGCCGCCATGAAGCGAGATCCAGAGGGAATGCCCCCGCGGAGGCTTCTCGCCAAAGGTCTTCAGGAAGAACGGCATGACGAGGTCGCCGTCGCGGATCTCGCGGGCCTCGATCTCTGCTTGGCACTCGGCGCGCTT
>CAJAYZ010000029.1 GCA_903949225.1 uncultured Planctomycetaceae bacterium | reverse complement strand
TGTTCGAACGTGCTCCCTCCCCCCGGCCCGAGGTAGGTGGTGGAGCGCCTGCTCGTCCGTTGCCGGTGGTCGGAGAGGGCTTTGGTCTCGAAGCCCAGGCGGATTACGGCAGCGTCGACCTTTCGCTCGGCGATGAGCAAGGGCTGATCGATCGCGGGCGGGGGATCCTCCACGCCGAGGCCCGGGCGATCGTCGAGGCGGCCGAGCGGCTCGACGGGGCGTTTGTCCACGCTGTTCATCGGCTCGAAGCCTGCAGTGGGAATGTCGTCGTCACTGGCATCGGCAAGGCGGGGATCGTGGCCCGGAAGATCTCGGCCACCCTTGCCTCGACCGGCACACCGAGCCACTTCCTCCATCCGACCGAGGCGATGCACGGCGATCTCGGGGTGCTCCGCAGCGACGACCTCCTCCTGGCCCTGTCGCAGTCGGGCGAGACCGAAGAGATCACCAGGCTCCTTCCCCATGTCCGCGCCCGCGGGATCCCCATCGTCGCGATCACCGGACGGGCCGAGAGCACGCTCGGCCGGGCTGCGGAGGTTGTCGTCACCTCCGGCCCGGTGCGCGAGGCGTGTGAGCTGGGGCTCGCGCCGAGCACGAGCACGTCGGTGCTCCTCGCCCTCGGCGACAGCCTGGCGCTGGTGACGAGCGCCCGGCGGGCGTTTACCGCCGAGGACTTCCATGCCCGTCATCCGGGCGGGAGCCTGGGGCGGCAACTGATGCACGTCGAGGATGTGATGCGTGCGCTGCCGCTGTGCCGGACGAGCTTGCCGGAAGAGAGCGTGCGGAGCGTCTTCAGCCGACCGCTGCCGGCGCGGCGGACCGGGGCGGTGATGATCCTCGACCATGACGGGACACTCGCGGGCATCTTCACCGACAGCGACTTGGCCCGGCTGTTCGAACGGCGCAACGACGCCGCCATCGATGGTCCGATCGGCGAGGTGATGACCGTCCGGCCGACGACCATTCGCGCTGGCACCCGGCTGCGCGACGCGGTGGAGCTCCTCGAAGCGCGGCGGCTGAGCGAGCTGCCGGTGATCGAAGCCTCCGGGCGCCCCGTCGGCCTCCTCGACGTCGTCGATCTCGTCGGCATGGTGCCGCCGGAGCTCCTCGATCTTCCTCTCCAGCGTGTCGCCTGACTTTTTTCCAATCGCACCCCCGCCGTGGCCGACCCGTGTCGACAGTCCCGCCATCCCGAGCCGAGATCGAGCCGCGCCTCGCACGAGTGCGCTTGCTGCTGCTCGACGTCGACGGCGTGCTCACCGACGGGAGCGTCACGTGGTCGAGCGAGGGCTACGAGCTGAAGACCTTCCACGTCCGTGACGGCCTGGGCCTGCGCCTCTGGCAGCAGGCGGGGAACATGGTGGCGATCATCACCGGCCGGGCGAGCCGGGCACTCACCCTGCGGACCGACGAACTCGGCATCAGCATCGTCAGGCAGGGGGTGGGCGACAAGGTCGCCGCTGCTGCCGAGGTGGTGGCGACGTGCGGGGTGTCGTGGGAGGAGACGGCCTTCGTCGGTGACGATCTCCCCGATCTCCCCGTCGTGCAGCGGTGTGGCGTGGGTGTGGCGGTGGCCGATGCCTGTCCGGAGCTGAAGGCGGCCGCGATGTTGGTCACCGATCGGCCCGGTGGCCGGGGTGCGGTTCGTGAGGTCGTCGAGCGACTCCTCCGTGCCCGCGGCGGTTGGGAGGCGGCGGTGGCCCGGTATGGCGGCGGGGTCGCCTGAGACAGGCGCAGGGTGGCTCACGCATGGAACATCGCCTCGGACGCACCCTGCGGGTGTTTCTCATCGTGCTCGCGACAGCCGGGCTTTACCGGCTCGTCGTCGTGCCGCTGGTGGAGCCGCGCGTCCGGGCTGCAGTGGCGAGCCAGGAGCTCTCTCCGGCCGCTGTCGCCGCGGCGAAGGCCCGGGCCGATGGCCGGCTCGCGCAGGTGTCGAAGCTCTTCGCCCCCGGTTCGTGGGAGCTCGATGGGCCGAACATGCTCGAGAGCCGGCAAATGCGCCTCCTCTTCAAAGACTATCGGCGGATGAGCAAGGATCCGGATGACCCGCGCGTGCAACTCATCCCCTGCACGCTCATTCTCCTTCCCGACACCAGCGGCGAGCCGGGGGCCCCGGCCGGGCGGACGGTCGTCCTTCGCGCCCCGCAGGGGGCCGTGCTCGAGTTCGACGAGCCGTTCGACTTGAGCAAGCAGGAGCGGCCGTCGCGGCTCGTCGGCGGGAGCCTCCGCGGGCAGGTGACGATCCGGGGCACGGCGACGGCCCCGGAGGCCGACGACGAGGTGGAGATCGTGACCCGCGATGTCGAGCTCAAGGAGATGGAGATCAGCACCGCCGAGGCGGTGCAATTCCGCTATGGCCGCTCTTCCGGAAGTGGCCGCGCGATGGAGATCCGTCTCCTCCCCGGAGCGAAGGGGAGCGAGCAGGGGCCGAGCATCGGCGGGATCGACACGATCCGCCTCGACCGCGACGTGAAGCTCAAGCTCGAAGGGCTCGCCGGGGGATTGATCCCGGGGCCTCCCGTCTCCGGGGCGGTGGGGCCTGATGGTGCGATGGCTGCGGCCGCGGCAGCCCCGCCTGCCGAGGGCGCCGAGGAGCCGGCGCCAGTGCTTGTCAGCTGCCGGGGGAGCCTGTGCATGAACGTGTCGGCGAATGTGATCTCGCTCGAGGATCATGTCGACGTCGTCCGCACGCTCCCGGGCGGCGCCCACGATCAACTCGCCTGCGATCTCCTGGCGGTCGTCCTCGGTCGTGACGAGAAAGCGGGGACGATGACCGCCGGGCTGAAGCCGATCGAGATCCAAGCCAAGGGGACGCCGGTCGTGGCCCGGAGCACGGGGGCCGGCCTCGAGGCGCGGGCGATGCGCCTCGGCTACGAGATCGCCACGCGGCGGATCGTCCTCGATGGCGAGGAGCCGGTGTCGCTCGTCCTCCAAGAGACGGAGATGGAGGCCCGGTCGATCGACTACACCCCCGGCCCGCCGGGCGACCCAGGGACGCTCATGGCCGTCGGCCCAGGGTGGCTGCGGGCGCGGTCGGCCGACACGCCTCCGCTCTCCGCCCGCTGGCAGAAGTGGCTCCGCCTCCGGCCCGACGGCGCGGAGCATGTTGCGTCACTGGCGGGCGAGGCTGATGTCCAGGTCGAGACGCAGGGGCGGCTCAAGGCGGGGGAGATCCACCTCTGGCTGGCGCTGACGCCAGGCGCTCCGCCGACCGCCGCTCCTTCGCGCCTGCCGGCGGGCATGGCCGGGGTGAAGCCCTCCCGGATGCTCGCACGCTCGATGGTCGAGATCGACGTCCAGCAGCTCACGGCCCGCACCGACAAGCTCGAGATGTGGTTCAAGCACGAGGCGCCGCCCCCCGTCGCGGCGGTGCCGGTGGTGCCTGTCGCCCAGGCGGCGGCTCCCCAGCCGGCTGTCGCCGCGACGCCAGCTCCCGCTGTCGCTCCGGCTCCAGCGCCGGTTCCCGCCCAGCCGGCGCCGAGCGAGTCACCGACCGGCCGGCTCATCGTCACCGGTGGGCTCGTCCGTGGATTGGTCACCTTCGGCTCCCAGGGGCCGCAGCTCGACGAGCTCTCGCTCGAGGGGCAGGTGCACCTCATCGAGGAGCCCGAGGCCGCCCGCGTCCCCGGTCAGCCGGCGCCTGAGGTGATTGAGCTCCGTGGCGACCAACTTCAGATCTCGCGGGCCAATCGCTTCGATGCCCGCGCGGTCGTCTCGGGCCGGCCGGCGCAGGTTGCCGGGCGGGGAATCGATCTCCAGGGGCCACTGGTGGAGTTTGA
>CAJAYZ010000028.1 GCA_903949225.1 uncultured Planctomycetaceae bacterium | reverse complement strand
TGCCCGGTGATCGTCGGCGATGCGAAGTGGCCGGTCGTTCTTGCCCGAGCCGGCGCCCACCGGGCCAGGGCGCTGATCGCGTGCACGTCGAACGACGCCCTCAATCTCGAGATCGGCCTGGCAGCGCAGTCGTTTGGCCGCGAAGCTCGGGCCGGGCAGCCCCTCCGACTCGTCCTCCGCTGCTTCGACGCCGATCTGGCCCGGAGGATCCACGCGGTGTCCGCCGACTACACGCTCCTTTCGGAAGCGCGGATCGCTGCACCTGTGTTCGCCCAGGTGGCCGCGGCAACCGTCGAACGACCGGCCGACTGCCAACGGCGGGGCGGGCCCGACAGCATCAGCTCGCCAGGAGCCGCTCGATCGCGGCGGCCGCCGTGATGATCTCGATCCCCTCAAAGCCATGGAGGGCGAGCAAATGCCTGTCGCCCGACACGATCATGTGAGCATCGGCCGCCACGGCGGCAGCGATCACTTGGTCGTCATCGGCGTCTTCGGGCACGATGCGCGGCAGCGATAAGGGCTCGACGAGATCGACAGCTTCGAGGTAATCAGCGAGCACCGCGCTCCTGCCGCGGCCAATTGACTCCAGCCGTTTTGCGACCGTCGGCCGAGCAAGCACGTCGGCCAGCTCATCGAGAAGCGCGATGGTGCTGTAAAGTCGAAGGTTCGGCCGCTCGGCGACGAGGCTGAGCAAGTGGTACGGCGTTCCTCGCCACAGCAGTGCCGAGAGCACGACGTTAGTGTCAAGAACCATCCGCACGGTGCCCCCCTCAACTCCCGTTGCGGTGGGACTGTCGCAAGGTACGGGCTGCCGTTACTTCAGCGTGGATCTCATCCTCACTCTGGCAACCAGCACGAGCGTCTTCGAGTGACGGAGCCAACGTGAGCAGTCGCCCTAGCGCTTCCTGCTTCCTGGCGCGGTGTGTCAGAAACTCGACGAAATGTTCCACCTCGACAACCTGCTCTGGCGACAGGGCCGTGATCTTGTCGAGAAGCGTCTGCGAGTCCTGCATCGGTGGGGTCCTCTGGGGGCTGGCCGGCCCGCACACGATTTTACTTGAAGAGGGCCGGATGCTCAAAGCTCTGGCACGCTGGATTGGTATCCAGTTCAGCTACCCCGCCAGGAGCCGCTCGACGCACGCCTCCGCGAACGGCGGATCGTTGATCGCGCAGTCGACTTCGACAAGCGGGATCCCCGGGCTGAGCCACTTGCGGATTGCCGAAAAGAGGGCGTCGTCAGCGGACGGATCATGGAACGGCTGGCCCGGCACCGCGATCATGCTGATCCCGCCGAGCGGCAGGAGGACCGTCACCGGGCCGACCGACGCATTCACCTTTTGCGCGAGGATCCGCCCCAGATCGCGGCACTCCTCCGGCGTCGTCCGCATCAGCGTTACCTGGGCGTTGTGACGGTGGAAGTGGCGGCCCGCAAAGGCTGGGGAAATCGTTTCCGGGGCGCCAAAGTTCACCATGTCGAGGCATCCGGGAGCGACAACGGCGGGAATCCCGCGGCGGGCCGCGGCATCGAGCCGCGTCGGGCCCGCGCCGAGGATCCCACCAACGAGTTCATCGGCCCACTCCGTCGTCGTGACGTCGAGGACGCCCGCCACGGTGCCGCTTTCGATCAGCGCCTCCATCGTCCGCCCGCCAGTGCCTGTGGCGTGAAACACGACGACGTCGCGGCCAGCCGCTTCGATGAGGCTACGGGCCCGCTCGACGCACGGGGTCGTGTTGCCGAACATCGAAGCGACGATGAGGGGCTTTGTGCCGCTCCCCTCCCCTGCCGCAGCCAAACGGATGTTGGTGTCGACGAGCGTGCAGACCGTGGCTGCCGCCCGGGAGAACTGGCCGCGCGTGAAGGCATTGAGCCCCGCGACATCCGACACCGCCGGGATCATCACGATGTCGCTGATGTCGAGGTAGGGAGCGACGTTCCCGCTGGCGAGTGTCGACACCATCACCTTCGGGACACCGAGCGGCAAAGCACGCATCGCTGCCGTGCCAATCGCCGTTCCTCCCGATCCCCCCATCGACACGATTGCCACGAGCTTTCCTTGGGCATGGAGCCGGCGGATGACCGTCGCCGCCGCGGCCGCCATCGCTGTCACCATCTCCCCCCGATCGCCCCGGGCTTGCAGGGCCGTCAGATCGATGCCCCCCTCGGCGGCCACTCTCTCGCGCGGGATGTCGGCTTCGATCTGCGGCACGCCGAAGCCGCCGCCGTCGACGAGGAGGGGCTCGTGGCCAAGGTCGCGGATTCGCTCGGCGAGGAAGCGATGCTCGTTTCCTTTGGTGTCGAACGTACCGAGGACGACGATCGTGCCCATCTGAGAGATTCCTGCCGGGGGATGGCCAGAGTGGTGTGGGGGAAGTGTTTCGTCAGCCCTTTGCTGGCAGACGGAGTTCACCGAAGCGGCGGACCTCGGCGGTGAGGGCCGTCTCCACCGGGAGCCGCTCCATGGAACTCGCGCCATAGAAGCCGTCGATGCCGCGGCACTTGCCGAGGATAAAGCCGGCATCATCCGGCGTGGCGATCGGGCCACCATGACAGAGAACGAGGATGTCATCGCGGCTCGCGCGCGCCGCGTCGACGATCTGCTGGACCTCGTCGACGCAGCCGATGAGCGTCTTTGCCGTCGCGGCGCCGATCGTGCCGCCGGTCGTCAGTCCCATGTGGGCGACGATGATGTCGGCGCCGGCGGCCGCCATCAGCCGGGCTTCCTCGGGGTTGAAGACGTAGGGGGTCGTGAGAAGGTCGAGCGATCGGGCGGCGGCGATCAGATCGACTTCGTGGTGGTAGCCCATCCCCGTCTCCTCGAGGTTTGCCCGAAACATGCCGTCGATGAGGCCGACGGTGGGGAAGTTTTGAATGCCAGAGAAGCCCAGGTCTTTGAGCTCGCGGAGGAACGGGTCGCGGAGGAGGAACGGATCGGTGCCGTTGACCCCGGCGATCACTGGCGTGTGCTTCACGGCCGTGAGCACCTCGCGGGCCATGTCGCGGACGATCTCGTTGGCGTTGCCGTAGGCGAGGAGCCCGGCGAGCGAGCCGCGGCCGGCCATCCGGTAGCGGCCGGAGTTGTAGATCACGATCAGATCGACGCCGCCTGCCTCCTCGCACTTCGCCGACAGGCCGGTGCCGGCGCCTGCACCGATCACGGGGAGGCCGCGGCGAATCTTGTCCCGGAGCCTGGCGAGGATCGCGGAGCGGGACTGGTCGATGGGGGGCATGAAGATGGTCCTGGTTGGGGGACTGCCCGGGGAGACGATTCCGGAGGTTCCAGAGCGGGCGGCGGCGCGGGACGGGCCGAAGTATACTCCTCGAGATTTCTCTTCCGTGCCCGCTCCTTCAGGGGTCTCGATGATGTCCATGCCGTCGTTGTCGGGTCGTGTTACGGCTTTTTTCCT
>CAJAYZ010000027.1 GCA_903949225.1 uncultured Planctomycetaceae bacterium | reverse complement strand
CGCCGGCAAGCGCAGCCCGGAGGGCGAAAGCGCAGGCGGCGCGGAGAGAGCGGAGGGCAGGGATGCCCGGAGCGAACGTCCGGCGACGCGGTGCGGCCAATCCCGAGCCCGGCAAAGGGCTGGCACACCTCGAAACCGGCCCCAGTCCCGACGCGAACGTCCGGCGACGTGGTGCGGTCAATCCCGAGCCTCGCGCGAGCCTGAACACCGGCAACAGTACCCACCGATCAAGCAGCCGCGCGCGTCACGGAAACCACTGCTGCGGCGTCGTGCTCGCCGTCACCGGATCGCGGGGATCGAACTGAAACATCATGTCCTGATCCTCGTGCTCCACCGCATGGCAGTGGAACACGAACGGCCCCTTGAAGGTGCGGAAGCGAACGCGGATCTTGAACTCGGAGTTGGGCCCGAGCATCGTCGTCTCGGTCTTGAATCGATCGTGGTAGGGAATCGGCCCGCCGGCATTCACATTCACCACCTGCTCATGACCCTCGAGGTGGAGGTGGATCGGATGCCACCATCCGCCAGCACCGTTCTTGATCGTCCATTCCTCGGCCGAACCGAGCCGCGGAATGGCGTTGACGATGTCCGGATTCCAAAACTGGCCGTTGATCGCCCAGGCGCCGTTCTTCCGCTCGAAGAGGAACGTCCGCCGGGCGACGATCTCCGCGTCAGCGATTGGGACATGGGGCCGCAACGGGGAGGTGGGGGTGATCGTCGCGTCGGGGAAGCGGGGATCGCGGTCGCCGACGACAAACTTCAAGACGCGGTGCCGGTAAGGCGGCGTGCCGACGACGGTCGTGCCGTTGACCGCCTCGAGTTTGTCCCCGGGGCCGCGCGGATCCTGCTGGGAAAGGATGTTCTCGAGAAAAATCTCCTGCCCGGGGCGATAGCGACTGAAGTCGATCACGATGTCGGCCCGGGTGGCCGGGCCGGCCATGAAGCACTGCGTCTGCTGCGGCCGGGGGTAGAGCCAGGCATCCTTGCCGATCCGGAGGAACGACGAGTTGTCGCTCAGTCGGAATCGCCACACGCGGGCGTTGCTCGCCACGAGGACCCGGAAGCGGTACTTGCGGCGCTCCACCCTTAGAAAGGGATAAGCCTGGCCGTTGACCCGGGCAACGTTACCGAGATAGCCGTTGTGGGAGTTGTCGACGTAGCGGAGGGCGCCGGTGGCGTCGAAGATGTCGTCACGAATCACCAGCGGAAGATCGTAGGGATTGCGATATTCAGGCCCGACATCCGACACGCCGCGAATCCCGGGGAGGACACCCGAGCCAATCAGCCCGAGTTCGAGGTCATCGAGCGCCAGGGCCATTCCTCCTCCCAAGCCGCGGGCGACATGGGGGGCGGTCAGATGATGGGCGTGGTCGTGGTACCAGATCGTGCTTTGGGCATGCGAGAAGTCGAACGGCCCGCTGTTCCCACCGCTCACCCTCGGCACGACGTTGGGGTAGTAGTAGTCGCGGGCTTTCCCCGGAAGCACGAGGAAGCTGGCATGACCATCGGCGTGAGCCGGATTGTGGCCGCCGTGCATGTGGACCGACACTTCCTCCGGCAATTCATTGGTCACGCGCACGAGCGCCGGCTGGCCGAAACGGAAGCGAAAGGTGGGGGGAAGCCCCGTCGGCCCAATCGTGCCGTCGGGATTGCGGCCGGCATAGCCCCAGAAGTCGGTCGCGAGGTTCATCGTGCTGGGGAGAAATCGGGCCCGTCCCGGCCGATGGCTAAGGCCGTAGTACTGCACCGGGAAGCGGTCCCAATCGGCCGGATGGTTAGACCATTCCGGAGCCACGCCGTGGAAGACATCGCCGACAGGCGACCCATAAGCCGGTGGCACCGCTCCGGTCGCCATCGGAGGCAGCCATTGCGGGAAGCTGATCGGATCGACCCAGCGGGGGATCTGCTCGTTGAGCAGAGCGCCGGGGATCTTGCTGACATCAACAACGAGCGGCGAGTCGGCAAGCCGTTGACGGGGAAAGCCCGTCGCGGCCGTTTGGGCCTTGGCCCCAAGGCCTCCGGCAAGGAAGAACCCCGCAGCGCCTACGCCTGCGGTCCCCCCTTTCACAATGTCACGCCGCCCACATCGCTTTCGCGACCTCATCGCCTGTCACTCCAGGGTCGCTCGCCAAAGCGATTCAAAGACGTTGATCGCGACCGCTCACTTCTCCGAAGCCGCCACGGTGGCGTCTGCCCCGCCGGCGGCCTGTTTCTTGGCAAGCGCGGCGTAGACGTCGGCGTAGCGCTGGGCCTTTGTCCAACCAGCGATCCGGCGCACCTTGCCGGCGAGCTGATCGGCGCCGATTCCCACCGGCATCATTCCCCATCGGCCGGTGGCGTGGTTGCCGATGATCACCGTGGCCGCGTGCTGCGTCGGATCGGCGTCGATCACCGGATCGATGCTGTAGTAGCCGAGCTTGTAGCGGAGGGCCTTGAGCTCCTCCGGCTTGCCGGTGAGAAACACCCACTCTGGCATATCCGGATCGGTCACCTCCGCCCGATACTGGGCAGCGTATTCGCTAATAGCCGCAACGTCGTCCTTCTCAGGCTCGACGCTGATCGCGATGAAGCGAACCGACTTCCCGAAGTCAGCCGCCAGATTGTCGCGGACATCCGAGAGCACGATGTTCGTGCCGGGGCAGGTGCCACGGCAGTTGGTGTAGAAAAAGCTGATCACCACCGCATGGTCCTTGACCAAATCGGTGAAAAATCGCACCTCACGGCCGGAGTCGTCGGTGAGGATCGTGTCGGGGAGATTCTCTCCGATCGGCTGCCGCATCATCTTCAACGGCGGTATGGTCGCAGGCTCGGCCGCCAGACCGACGGCAGGCTCGCCGATCTGCTCGACGGGCTCATTCGCTCGGAGGAGCGGACTGGCCGCAAGAACGCAAATCAAGGCAAAAACGACGGCGGATCGCCACATCTACAAGATCCTTTCAGATCAACCACAAGAGCCCGCCGCGGCAACAAAGCGGCAAAGTCGGCGGCGGCACAACAGCCATCGAGCCACCGAACACGCCCCCTCCCGGCTAGGCTCGGGAGGGGGCCACATCCGACGTCAGATTAGTGGTGGAACTGCTGCGGCTTCGGGTCGGCCGACATCGGCGGCCGCCGCGGATCGAACTGGAACATCATGTCCGAATCCTCGTGTTCGATGTTGTGGCAGTGGTAGACGAACGGCCCCTTGAACGTTCGGAACTTCATCCGGATCACGATCTCCGAGCCCGGTCCGAGCATCGTCGTGTCGCTCTTGAAACTGTCGTGATAGGGAATCGGCTTCTTCGTCTGCAGATCGGCGATCTGCTGATGCGACTCGAGATGGATGTGGATCGGGTGCCACCACCCGCCGCCACCGTTCTTGAGCGTCCACTCCTCGGCCGTGTCGGACTGCGGAATCGCGTTGACGAGATTCTCGTTCCAAAACTGCCCGTTGATCGCCCACGCCCCGTTCTTCCGCTCGAAGTTGAACGTCCGCTTGGCGACCACTTCGCTCGCCTCGATCTTCACATTCGGCCGCAGGGGCGAATTGATGTTGACGGTCGCATTCGGATACCGCGCATCCCGCGCCCCAACGATGAACTTCAACACCCGATGACGATAGGGGGGCACTCCGGTGACCGTCGTGCCATTCTCGCTCTCGAGCTTGCTCGTCGGCCCACGGGGATCCATCTGAGGGAGGATGTTCTCGAGATAGATCTCCGTTCCCGGCTTGTACTTACTGAAGTCGACGATGATGTCGGCCCGCAGCGCTGGGTAGCCGAGGAAACACTGCGTCTGCTGCGGCTTGGGAAACATCCAAGCGTCCTTCGAGATCCGAAGGAACGGGGAGTTGTCGCTGAGGCGAAAACGGAAACAGCGCGCGTTGGAGGCCACCAGGACGCGGAAGCGATACTTCCTCGCCTCGACCTTGAGAAAGGGATAGGCCTTGCCGTTGACTCGGGTCACATTGCCGAGGTAGCCGTTGTGACCATTGCTTTCGTAGACCAACTGCCCGTTGGTATCGAAGACGTCGTCGCGGATGACCAGCGGCAGATCGTAGGGATTACGATACTCGGGCCCAACGTCCGACACCCCCTTGATGCCGGGAAGGACGCCGCTCCTGATCAGACCCAACTCGAGATCGTCGAGCGTCGGCGCGATGCCACCACCACAGCCGCGGGCGACATGCGCCGCCGTCAGGTGCACCGCATGATCGTGATACCACATGGTGCTGACGGATTCGGAGTAGTCAAAGGGCCCACTCTGCCCACCCTTGAGCCGCGGCACGCAATTCGGGAAGTAGTAATCGCGCCCTTGGCCCGGCGTGATCAGGAAGTTGGGGTGGCCGTCGGAGTGGGATGGCCAGTGCCCACCGTGCATGTGGAGCGACATCTCGTCAGGAAGATTGTTGACCATCCGCACGACGGCCGGCTGGCCGACCCGAAAGCGAAACATCGGCGGCAGGCCGCCGGGAAACATCGTGCCATCGGCTCTGCGGCCGGAATAACCCCAGAAATTCGTTGCCGGGAGTTTCATGGTGCTCGGCAGAAACTGATACGCCCCCGCCATGTGGTGCATCTCGTAGTACTGCACTGGGAAACGATCCCAGTCGGCGGGATGGTCAGACCACTCGGGGGCCACGCCGTGGAGCACATTCCCAACCGCCGACGAATACTTGGCAGGGAGGGTGCCGGTCGACATCGGCGGCAGCCACTGCGGGAAGATGACCGGATCGACCCACCGCGGGATCTGGTCATTCTTGAGGGCGTTCGGGATCGCGCTGAGATCGACCGTCATCGGTGAATCGGGGAGCTTGAACGTCGGAAACGCTGGCAGGGCGGCGACGGCATGGACGGCCGGGGCGCCGACGACCGCGGCCGCCGTGGCCGCCCCCTGCATGAACGTGCGACGGTTGGCACCACCGGCCCCGCGGGTCGACGAAGCACGACGAGAACGCGACATGGGAATCCTTCACGAGAGGTAGGCCGCTTCGAACTATGCCGAAGGGTTGGAAGCTGAATCGGAAAGAGTTAGAAGTTTGTCAGCGACGCCAAGGGCCGCGTCTGCCCGTACGGACGTCGGTGCGTTGCGATCGCCTTCGCACCGCACCGTTATCCGTATCAATCGCCTTGGCGTAACCTAGCAGCTAACCGAACGCTGTCGATTCTTGATTGGCTGCAAGATTCGGCCTTACAACGCCGTAAGACCGAGGCTTTCAATCTCTTCATGATTGATGAAGCGAGGCCTCTTGCGGAAGACCTGCTCTAGCACCGCCATGCCCCAGAAGCACCGAGTTTTCTGGCACACAAAGCACTTTTGGAGCACGACGGTCACGGGCCGGGCATTCACACCGAAGAGGGGATCACCATTCGGTGTAAGGTTTTTCGATCGCCCGACCTGCACTCTCGCCAAGCGGCAGAGGCTGAGTATTCCGCAAGCTCTGAGGTCGAAAGGCAGCGAATCACGCTGTTTTCCGTGTCCACGCGGAGTCGCGGCCTGCGACGCCTTGACGCCCCCCACCT
>CAJAYZ010000026.1 GCA_903949225.1 uncultured Planctomycetaceae bacterium | reverse complement strand
ATCCGGAATCGGCGGAGCAGGGAACGCTCGGTGTTGTCGATGACGCCGTACTCGGCTCCCTCGATGTCCATCTGGAGGAGCAGGTCGCCCGTATCGGCGGGGGCATGGCGGCCCACCCAACTCTGAAGCGTTGTCGTCCCCTCGCCATCGAAGGTACCGAGGAAGACCGGCTCGAAGCTCAGGGGCGCACACCCGGCGGGCGGGGTGGCAACGGAGCGATCGGCGAGGTGCGAGCCGATGCCACGCTGAGCCAGGGCGTTCTCGAAGGTCGCCTGCCGGTCGACTCCGGGAGAGAAACAGGCGGAGATACGATCGAGGTCGTCGGGGAGGAGATAGCCGCCGTCCCCATCGGCACCGATCCTCAAGAGCCCTCGGCCTGCATCGACAGGCCGGAGGAGATCGACAACCCGGCGCAGGTCGGCAAGCGGCGTGCGCTTTGACGCGAAATAACCGATCCGCGAGGCGGCAGCGGCGACGAGTGTGCGGATCGGGCTTCCCATCTCGTCAATTGTGGCAGGCAGCGCCCCGATCGCGGAGAGCGACTTCCCGGATCGCTTCCGGCGGGGCCAACGACGGCCCATCAGACGGGCTTTCCGGCGACGAGATCGAGGATCGCCTCCCCGAAATCGGCCAGGCGCTTCTCACCGATCCCCTTCACCCGCAGCAGGGCCGCCGGGCTCGTCGGCTTGTCCCGGGCGATCGCGCGCAGCGCCTTGTCGTCGAGGATCGTCCAGGCCGGCTTGCCGCGGGCCTCGGCGACCCGCCGCCGCCAGGATCGGAGCCGCTCGAAGAGATCGCGGTCGACGCCCTGCCAGTCGTCGGCGTCGGCCTTCGAGGCTTTCGCCCTTCCGGCCCGCGGTTCGAGAAGCACCACCGGCCGCTGCCCGCGCATCACCTCCCAAGAGAGGGCGTTGAGCAACACCACCGGACGATCTCCGGGGCTGCGGTCGAGGAGGCCCTGGTCGAGGAGTTGGTGGACGAGGTTCTCGGCGGTTCGCTGGTCAATGGCGGCGAGCAATCCGAACGTCGACAGCCGGTCGTGGCCGTGGCGGACGATCCCGTCAGTCTTCGCGCCGCGGAGGACCTCGCAGACATGGCGGACCCCGAAGCGCTCGCCGACCCGGGCCACGCAGGAGATCAGCTTTTGGGCCATCACGGTCGAATCCGGGAGGCTCTCCGTCTCGCCGAGGCACACGTCGCACGCCCCGCAGGGCTCGGGGCCGTAGGCCTGGCCAAAATACTCCGAGAGCGCCGCATGCCGGCAGCGCGCGGCCTGGGCATACCGACGCATCGCGTGGAGGTGTTCGAGCTGCCCGGCGATCAGTCGTTCCTGCTCGTCAGGATCGAGATCCGATTCGCCGGCGCTCTTCCGCACGAGCGATTCCCAACTGAAGACGTCGGCGGAGGAGTAGAGGAGGACGCACTCGGCCGCCAGTCCGTCGCGGCCGGCCCGTCCCGTCTCCTGCTGGTAGGCCTCGAGGCTCTTGGGAAGCGAGGTGTGGAGGACGAGGCGGACGTCGGAGCGGTCGATCCCCATGCCGAAGGCGACAGTCGCGACGACGACGTCGATCGTTTCGCGGGCGAATGCTTCCTGGGTGCGGCGCCGCTTGGTCGGGTCGAGTCCGGCGTGGTAGGGCTTGGCGAGGATCCCCTCGGCGGCGAGCCGGGCGGCAAGTTGCTCGGTCTCCTTCCGCGAGATGCAGTAGACGATCGACGCTTCGCCACGGTGGCGGCCGAGTGTCGTGAGCGTCTGCGTGATCCGGTCGGTGCGGGGGACGACGCGGTAGCAGAGGTTTGGCCGGTCGAATGTTCCGAGGAGCACCCGCGGCGAGCGGAGGTGGAGCTGGGCGGCGATGTCGGCCCGGACACGCGGCGTGGCGGTGGCCGTGAAGGCGTGGACGCTCGCTGCGGGGAAGCGGTCGCGGAGGAGGGCCAGCTGGCGGTATTCGGGGCGGAAGTCGTGGCCCCACTGGCTGATGCAGTGGGCCTCGTCGATCGCGAATCGCTTCACGCCGACACGGGCGAGGAGGTCGAGGAGCCCGCTGTTGACGAGCCGCTCCGGCGCCGTGAACAGGAGCCGCAATTCCCCGGCGGCGAGCCGATCGCGGACGTTCGTTCGCTCCTCTTGGGACATCTGAGAGTGGAGCGCGGCCGCGGGGTAGCCGATCGCCTCGAGGGCGTCGACTTGATCTTTCATCAACGCCACCAGCGGCGAGACGACGACGTCGGTGGTCTCACCGACCAGCGGCGGTAACTGGTAGCAGAGGCTCTTTCCCCCGCCGGTAGGCATGACGACGACCGAGTCGTGGCCGTCGAGGGCCGCCGCGATCGCCTCCGACTGGAGCGGGCGGAGTTGGTCGAAGCCCCACCAGCGTGCGAGCACCGCGGAGATGCGCGGATCGGTCGGCACAGGTTCGCATGCCGACGGGCCGGGCGGATCGGAGGGTGGGGGGGCAGCCTGCCCTGGCACGTGGGTACCTGACGACGTCGGTGGAACCGGATGATAGCAGATCAACGCTGGCTGCCATCGCGGAGTCGCTGGCGGCCGTGCCGAACGCTGCTTCTCTGGGGCGGTGGCAGCCTGCCGCCGCTGTCGGTATAAAGCGGAGGCTTCATACAGGGAATCCGTGGCCCGCCCAGCTTCTTGAGCGGGGCCGCGGCACCGGTGCCATCGTGAAGCCCTGTCGGGAATCGGTCGACAACGTGGGTGTGCAGCGTGGGACCAAAGCTCGAACGAACTGCCATCGACTCGGATGTCATCGCGCGATTTGAGCGGTCTCGACAGTGCGAGACCATGACGCTCCGGGAAGCATGCGTGCTGTCGGAGGAACTCGCCCGCCGATTAGCGGATGTCGAGCCCCGACCGGACATCGTGCTGGGGATTGCCAACGGTGGCCTCCTCGTGGCCGATATCGTCGCCACATCTCTGTCGCTGCCCCTTGAGTCGATGAAAATCCAGCGTCAGGGGAGTGGCGTGAAGAAGGCGCTGACGAGGGTGCCGGGGGCGAGGCGACTTCTCGCTTGGCTCTACGATCACACAATCCTTCGGCGACCGATGGCGTGGCTGCTGCTGCGATCGGAGCGGCTGAAGCCGCCGAAAGAGTCTCCGCAGTCGGGGAACGGAGTCTTCCATGGAAAGGTCGTCGCGCTGGTGGACGACTGCATCGAGAGTGGCCAAACGGTCGCTATGGCACGGGACATGATGGTGCGGGCGGGGGCGAAGGACGTCATCGTGGCGTGCCTTTCCTGGACGCCGTTGGCGGTCTATCTTCCGCAGAGGAAACTCGTGGACGGTGTCACGCCGGACGTCCATATCAGCCCCACCGTCCACACGTATCCTTGGTCGACCAGCAGTCCGTACTGGAGCGACTTCCTCCGCGAGTTGAAGCAGCGGGGGCATGTGATGCTATGACAGCGCCCGAACGGAAATGCCGCGGCGTGAAAACGGTTGTCCTTGATATTGACGGAGTCCTCGTCCTTGAGACTTCGGTGGCGGGTTCGTCGGAGGAGGTTCTCGTCCTCCACGACGGCCTCGAGTCGAGGCTGGAGCAGCTAGGGGCCGAGGTTTTTTTCCTCACCCACCGTTCCCGTCCGGAAGCCGAGGCGATCCTCGGGGCCGCTGGATTGGGCCGAAGATGGTTGGATCGTTGTCTCTGTGCCAACGACATCCTCTCGTCGGCGGTGCTGTCCGGGCAGTGGCTGCGTTTGGCAAGCCATGGAATGCGGAAGAGCCTCGCGCTTCCCAGACTGCGGAGTCGGTTCGGTGTCAGTCCGTCGCGATGCCTGTTCGTGGACGACCGGCTCGACAACGTGCTCGACATGTGTCGGGGTGGCATTGGTGTCGGAGCCGTCGCTCCATCCGGAGTCGATGCGGTCGGAAGCGTGACGACATTCGACTTCGACGAGGTCGCCGAAATTGTCCGGACCCACCAACCGGCGGTTGAGGAGGGGGCTGCCGTGCTGCACTTGCGTCCGCATGAGATCCGCATCGAAAGCCAACACCGCACCGGGCTTGTGACGCGTCACACCGCGCGGAATGGCTTCAACATTGCCCGCCGGTCGGCGGCCATCATCCGCCGGGGTTTCATCGCCGTTCGTGATCGAACGTCCCCCCGTAAACGCTGAATGGCGCGCGGCCGATCCGCAACCGTTGGATGCCCAGGCCCGGAGATTTGGGAAGCCATGATTTGGATCGCCTGGAAAATGTTGATCGGGAACCGTGCCAAGTATCTCGGCATCGTGTTCGGCGTCGCCTTCGCCGCGCTCCTCATCGCCCAGCAGTCGTCGATCTTCTGTGGATTGATGGCCCTGACGGTAAGCCAGATCCTCGATGTCGAGGGGGCGGGGATCTGGGTGATGGACCCAAAAGTGAAATACGTCGATGACGTCAAGCCGATGGCCGACACCCACCTCTACCGGGTGCGGGGAGTGCCCGGTGTCGACTGGGCCGTCCGGCTCTACAAGGGGATCGCCCGGGCCAGGCTCGAAGGGGGTTCCTATGAGCAGGTGATCCTCCTCGGCCTCGACGACGCCACGTTCATCGGCGCTCCGCTGAACATGATCGAGGGAAGCATCGACGACCTCCGGGCCCCCGACGCGGTGATCATGGACATCGTCGGATACCGGAAGCTCTGGCCGGATGAACCATTCAAGCGCGGGCGAATCATCGAGATGAACGACCGGCGGGCGGTGATCGTCGGCCTCGCCAAGGCCCGCAAGACCTTCCAGAGCTTTCCGGTGGTGTACACGCGATACTCCCAGGCCGTCCGGTTCGCGCCGCCGGAGCGCAAGGTGCTGTCGTTTGTCCTCGCCGAACCGGCCCCCGGCGTCGCCGCGGCGGAGTTGGCCGGGCGGATCAGCGGCCAGACCGGGCTCCAGGCCCTCTCGCGCGACGACTTCCTCGCCAAGACGATCCGCTACTATCTGCTCAACACCGGGATCCCGATCAATTTCGGCATCACGGTGGGGCTCGGCTTCCTCGTCGGCACCGCCATCGCGGGGCAGACTTTCTATCTGTTCATCGTGGAGAATCTCCGTCAATTCGGGGCCCTCAAGGCGATGGGCACCGGCAACGGGACGATCCTGCTCATGGTCCTCGCCCAGGCCCTCCATGTGGGGTTCGTCGGGCTCGGCGTCGGCGTCGGCCTCGCGGCGCTGTTCGGATGGGGCACGCGATCATTTTCGAAGCTCTCGTTCTACATGCCTTGGCAGGTGCTCGTGATCACTGGCGTGGCGGTCTTTCTGATCGTGCTCCTGGCGAGCCTCCTGTCGATCCGCCGGGTGTTCATCGTCGACCCGGCGATCGTCTTCCGGGGCTGATCGATCTTCCATTCCCGCCGCCACGGCTGAATCCCGATGCCCTCCTCCGCCCTCCAGTCGCCCGCCGTCCAGGTCCGGGGCGTGACACGCGACTTTGGCTCCGGTGATGCCGTGGCACGGGCGCTGCGCGGCGTCGACCTCGACATTCCCCACGGCGAGTTGCTGATGCTCGTCGGCCCGAGCGGATGCGGAAAGACGACGCTCGTCTCGATCATCGCCGGCACGCTCCAGCCCACCGGTGGGGACGTGCAGGTCTTCGGAGAGGATCTTGTCTCCATGTCACCGGCGGCGCGGGTGCGGTTCCGCCGCGCGAACGTTGGCTTCATCTTCCAGTCATTCAATCTCCTCCCTGCCCTCACGGCCGTGGAGAATGCGGCGGTGCCGCTGATCATCGCCGGCTGGTCGCGGGCAAGGGCCCTCCCGGCCGCGGCTGCCCTCCTCGACCGGCTTGGGCTCGGGAGCCGGCTGACGAATCTGCCAAGCGAGCTTTCCGGCGGTCAGCAGCAGCGTGTGGCGATCGCCCGGGCGCTCGTTCATGAGCCCCGCCTCCTGATCTGCGATGAGCCGACCAGCGCCCTCGACGCCGAGAATGGTCGGATCACCATGGAACTGATTTCCGGGCTTGCCGTTCGTCCGGACAGGGTCGTGATCGTCGTCACCCACGACCAGCGGGTGTATCCGTATGCCGACCGGATCGCGACGATGGAGGACGGACAGATCGTGTCGATCGAGGCACGGCGAAGGGGAGAGATTGGTGCGCCGTCGCACGACACATAGGATGCAAACAATGAACGAATCTCCCGCCCCAGCCGCGGATTCTGCTCCACCCGCACCGGTCCACCACCGTCTCGAACGCCCCAGGAGCAGCGCCGATCTGGCGACGCAGATTGCTCTCCCTCTGGCGGCCTTGGCGCTGGCGGCGTTCGCCGGTTGGTTCGTCTGGAACAGCCGACGGGTGGAGCATTCGCCCGCCCCGCCGGCCATGCCACCGCGGACGCCGTTCGCCGCGACCCTCGCCTGTTCGGGGATCGTCGAGGCGCAGTCGGAGAACATCGCCGTCGGTTCCGCGACTCCCGGCGTCGTCGTCGAGGTGCTCGTGAAGGTCGGTGACAGGGTGGAGGCGGGGACGCCACTGTTCCGCCTCGACGACCGGGATCTGCGCGGTGAGTTGGAGGTGCGGAAAGCGGCGGTGTCGCAGGCCAAGGCTGAGGTGATCCGCCTCGAGGCAGAGCCCCGGCAGGAAACGATTCCGCCGCTGGTGGCCACCGTCAACGAAGCCAAGGCCACTGCGATCGCGGCTGCAGACGCTCTGCGGAGGGCCGAAGATCTGTTTGCCAAGCAGGTGATCACCGAGCAGGACGTGATCGAGAAACGCGAGGCCGATGCCTTCGCCCGCGCGGCCCTCCAGAAGGCCGAGGCGGAGCTTGCCCTCCGTGAAGCGGGGTCGTGGAATTACGACCGCGATGTGTCGCGGGCCGCCGTTCTCAAAGCTGAGGCCGACCTCGCCAAGACGGAGATCGACATCGATCGGCTCACCGTGAGGTCGTTCGTGGCCGGCGAGGTGCTGCAAGTCAACGTGCGGCCCGGGGAGTTTGTCGGTGCGCCGCCGGGACAGCCGCTGATTGTTCTCGGGAATGTCGATCGGCTCCATGTGCGAGTCGACATCGACGAGTTCGAGATCGATCGCTTCGATCCGGCGTTCGCAGCCCGCGCAGTCCCGCGGGGGAGCGCCGGCACCGAATACACGCT
>CAJAYZ010000025.1 GCA_903949225.1 uncultured Planctomycetaceae bacterium | reverse complement strand
GTCAATCCCCTGCGCCTTGACCTTCTCCCGATCGATGTCGACGAAGAACTTCGGCTCGTCTGCCCGGAAACCAGAGAACAGCCCCGTCAGCCCCGGCTGCGCGGTGGCCGCATCGACAAGCGCCGCAGCCGCCGCCTCCAGCCGCTGCGGGCCGGCCGAAGCGCGGTCGAGCACCTGGAGCTTGAAGCCGCCGGCATTGCCGAGGCCGTCGATCGGCGGGGCGCCGAAGGCGACCACCTGCGCCTCGCGAATCTCCACGAAGCTTCGCCGCAGCGCGCGGAGGATCGCGACTGCCGAGCGCTGTGGATCGACCGCGCGCCTGGCGAATGGCTCGAGGAGGACGAACATCCCGCCGGCATTCGGCTGGTTGACGTTGGCCAGAAGCGAGTAGCCGCTGACGGAGATCCTGTGGGCCACGCCCGGAACCGCTTTCACCCGTTCCTCCAGATCGGCCATGACCTCAGCCGTCCGCTCGGCACTCGCTCCGGGAGGGAGCAACGCCGTGACGAGGAGATAGCCCTTGTCCTGCTGCGGAATGAACCCCACCGGGACGGTCGTGAAGCCGTAGTAGGTGAGGGCCATGAGGCCCACATAGAGGGCGATGACGACGATCCCCATCCGCAGGAGCCTCCCCACCACCGCCCCGTAGGCGCCAGTGGTGAGGTCGAAGAACAGATTGAAGAGGCGGAAAAAAGCGGCAAGGATCCCGTTGACTGCTCCCGCCCCCCACCAGCCCGCAAGCGCCCCCAAGGCAAACAGCCCGAGCCGCACGCTCCACTCAGCAGCCCACGGCGGCACCGGCGCCGTCGCCAGGCCGGCCGCCACGAGCCCCCGGGCCTCGAGAAACCACACGGCGATGAGCCCTGCCAGCAGCGCGATGCCCACTGGAGGGAGCGGATCGCGCCGCGTGGCTTTCGCTCCCGCGCCGCCCGTGGCGGGGCTTCCGGGCTCCGAGCCGGCCGAGGGCGTGGCGCCATTGCCGTGGTGGTGCGAAGAAAAAAGGAGCACGCAGAGGGCCGGCGAGAGGGTGAGAGAATTGAAGGCCGAGATCACCGTGCTCGCCGCGATCGTGAGGGCGAACTGCCGATAGAACTCGCCGCTGATCCCGGTGATGAAGGCCGTCGGCACAAACACCGAACAGAGCACCAGCGCGATCGCGATCACAGGCCCGGCTACCTCCGCCATTGCCCGCCGGGCTGCCTCACGCGCCGTGAGCCCCCCCGACAACCAGCGTTCGACATTCTCGACGACGACGATCGCGTCGTCGACGACGATCCCGATGGCGAGCACGAGGCCGAACAGCGAGAGATTGTTGAGGGAGAATCCGAACAGCCGCATCGCGGCGAACGTCCCCACCAGCGACACAGGCACGGCGACCATCGGGATGATCGTTGCCCGCCAATCCTGAAGGAAGACGAGGACGACGATGAACACGAGCACCACCGCCTCGAAGAGCGTCTTCCAGACCTCGCGGACGCTCTCCTCGACAAACACCGTCGTGTCGTAGTGAATCGCATACTCGAGCCCTTCTGGAAAGCCACGCTCAAGCAAGTCCATCTCGTGCCGGATCCGCTCGGCGGTGGCCAAGGCATTCGATCCGGGCTGTTGGAAGAGAGCGACGGTGACCCCCTCCTGGCCGTCGAGCCGGCTGCCGACGTCGTAACTGCGGGCCCCCAACTCGGCCCGGCCGACGTCGCCGAGACGGACGATCGCTTGCCCCGTGGTGGCTAGGTCGTGCCCTGGGCCGACGCGACCGGCGGCGACAGCCGGAGCGCCCGGCGGGAGCGGTCCCGAGGCCTTCACGATCACGTTCTCGAAGGCCGCCGGATCGGGGAGCCGCCCGGCCGCGGTCACCGGCACCTGGAAGTCGAGGCCGAGGGTGGCCGGTGGCTGGCCGATCCGCCCGGCGGCCACCTGGACATTCTGCTCGCGCAAGGCACGAACGACATCGGTGGCCGTGAGGCCGCGGCTGGCGAGCTTGGCGGGATCGAGCCACACCCGCAGGGCGTAGTCGCGGGCCCCGAGAAACTGCACGTCCCCCACCCCTTCGATCCGCGCCAGCGCATCCTTCACCTGGAGCAACGCGAAGTTCGAGATGAAGAGCTGATCGAGGCGCTCCCCCGGCGAGAAGAGATTCACGCAAAGGAGGATGCTCGGCGACTTCTTCCGCGTCGTCACCCCCTGCCGGCGGGCCTCCTCAGGGAGCTTTGCCAGTGCCACGGCCACCCGGTTCTGCGTCAGCACCTGGGCCTTGTCGATGTCGGTGCCGAGCTTGAAGGTGACGTCGATCGACGACTGGCCGTCGCCGGTGCTCTTTGACGACAGATAGAGCATCCCCTCGACGCCGTTGATCTCCTGCTCGATCGGCGTGGTGACCGTCTCGGCGACGACCTCCGCCCCGGCGCCGGGATAGGACGCGGTGACGGCGATCGTGGGAGGGGTGACGTCGGGGTATTGCCCGACCGGCATGCCGACCAGCGCTACGCCGCCGACGAGGAGGATCACCACCGAGAGAACGGTGGCGAAGACGGGCCGGTCGATGAAGAACTGCGAGAACATGGGGGGCCGGTCATTCCCTGGCGGGCGGGGCCTGGGCTTCGACCGGCCGGACGACGGCCCCGTCGCGGACACGCTGCAGACCACTGACGACGACCCGGTCGCCCGCAGCGAGCCCCTTTGTCACCACGCGCAGCTGGCCGTCGAGCTTTCCAGGGGTGATCTCGCGGATCGTCACCCGGTCGTCGGCACCGACGACGGCGACCGTCCGGCGCCCTTGCTCGATGCCGATGGCCCGATCGGGGACGAGGAGCGCCTCGGCCGGATCACCAGATGGGAGGCGGACCCGGCAGAACATCCCCGGCGCGATGAGCCGATCGGGATTGTCGAGGATCGCCCGGCAGCGGACGGTGCCGGTCGAGGCGCGGACGGCGATGTCGACAAAGGCGAGCATCCCGCGGCGTGGGAAGCCCTCGTCGGTGACCAGGGCCACGTCGACGGGGATGGCGAGATCGCGGATGTTGCGCCACGTCGGATCCTTGTCGCCGGCGCCGGCTGCACCCTCCCCGCGCCGCTCCTCGCGCCGGTCACGAATCGCCCGTTCGCGGGCCACGAGGAGCGACCGCTCGTCGGCGAAGAAGGTGACGTAAACGGGGTCAACGCTGACGATCGTCGCCAGCGTCGTCGGCGCGGCCCCGCTCCCGACGAGGTCGCCGACGTTCACCGTCCGGGCACCGATCCGGCCGGCGATCGGCGCCGTCACCCGGCAGAAGCCGAGGTCAAGCTCCGCCTGGGCGAGCATTGCCTTGTCTTTCTTGAGCGTCGCGGCGGCCATGTCCCGCTTGGCGGTAATGATCCCGACCTGCTCCTGGGTGACGGCGCCGCGCGGGAGGAGGGCCTCATTGCGAACCCGCTCGCTCTCCAGCTCCGCAAGCTCTGCCTGCTCGCGTTCGATCTCAGCCTCGGCCTGGTCGCGGGCGATCCGGTAAGTGCGGTCGTCGATGTCGAAGAGCGGATCGCCGACGCTCACATCCTGCCCATCGGCGAAGTGGACCGCCGTCACAAAGCCCCCGACACGCGGCTTGAGATCGACCGTCTCCACCGCCGTGGCATTCCCGGTGAACTCGATCGTGTCGGTCACCTCGGCGACGACCGGCCGGGTGACCACAACCTCCGGCGGCGGCGGGGCGACGAGCGGAGGGCTCGAGCGTCCGCACCCGACCAAAGCCACGAGCAAAGCGACAGCGGCAAAGGCCCGTGACGGGATGGCAGGGGCTCGAAGCATGGACGAACGTTTCCGGGAGCCCTGACGCAGGATAAAGCCGCCTTGTTCGCGACGCGTCAGACTGGGAGATTGAAGATGGAGCGATTGTGATGGTGGGGAAGCAGGACTGCAACGAACCCACCCCCGAACTGGCCCCGAGGAGGTTTTCATGATCCCCCCCCGCCCTGCCCGCTTCGCGTGCTTCTTGGCCCTCTCGATGACCACAGGTCTGTCC
>CAJAYZ010000024.1 GCA_903949225.1 uncultured Planctomycetaceae bacterium | reverse complement strand
TCGACGTCGCCACGATCGGCATCGGCGAAAACGGCCATCTCGCCTTCAACGACCCGCCGGCCGATTTCGACACCCTCGCCCCCTACATCGTCGTCCGTCTCGACGAGGCCTGCCGCCTCCAGCAGGTGGGGGAGGGATGGTTTGCGGGGCTCGCCGAGGTGCCGACCGAAGCGATCTCGATGGGGGTGCGGCGGATCCTCGCCACCGATTTGGTCGTCTGTTCGGTGCCCGATAGCCGCAAGGCAGCCGCCGTCCGCGATGCGATCGTCGGGCCGATCTCCCGCGACTGTCCGGCGTCGATCCTCCGGACGCATGCGGCGCTGTCGCTCCATCTCGACTCCCCGGCAGCGGCCCTCCTCCCGGCCGCGCACCGGCCGGCCGGCGCGTGATGCCTGCCGCAGCGACTCTTCGCAGGCCTTCCCACCATGGCTCTCCCCTTTGATCTCCAGCTCAACGGCTACCGTGGCCTCGACTTCGGCGCCGCGGATCTCACACAAAAGCGGCTCGCGGGCATCTGCCGGGCCTACCGGGCCGATGGCGGCGGCCGGTTTCTGGCGACGGTGATCACCGACTCGCTTCCCATCCTCGAGCGCCGCATCGGGGCGCTTGCCGAAGCGATCGAGCGTGACGCGGAGATCTGCGACACCGTCGCCGGAATCCATGTCGAGGGGCCGTTTATCAGTGCCGAGCGTGGCTTTGTCGGTGCCCATCCGCCCGAGCAAGCCTGCGAGGCGAGTCCCGCCGCAATGGAGCGGCTTCTTGAGGCGGGGCGGGGGCATGTGCGAATGGTGACGCTCGCTCCGGAGCGCGATCCAGGCTTTCGCGCGATCTCGCTCCTCGCCAGCCGGGGCGTACTCGTCGCGGCCGGCCACTGCGATCCGTCGCTCGAGGTGCTCCGCGACGCCTGCGCCGCGGGGCTTTCCTGCTTCACGCATCTCGGCAACGGCTGCCCCCATCTCCTTCCCCGCCACGACAACATCCTCCATCGGGTGCTCGCCTGCGAGGAGCTACCGTTTGCGACCCTCATCGCCGACGGCGTCCATCTGCCACCATTTCTCTTGGGCGCGATGCTCCGCTGGCTGGGGCCCGACCGGGCGATCGTCGTCTCCGACGCGACGGCCGCGGCGGGGATGGGCATGGGGACGTTTCAACTCGGCGGGCAGACGGTCGTCGTCGGCGAGGATGGCGCGGCCTGGTCGGCCGACCGAACGCACCTCGTTGGCTCGACGGCGACGCTTTCCGATCTGCGGCGCGTCCTCGCCGACGTGGGTCAGCCCCCCGCGGCGATCGACCGCCTCATCGCCACCAATCCGCACCGCGCCCTCGCCGCCGCCGCCGCCCGCGGCTCCTACGCTCCGAGAACTGAGGCGACGATGCTCGGCAATATCACGAAAAAGCGGTTCGGAAGGCCATCGACGAGGTGAACCAATGGCGAAAGGCGACCGATACGTGAAGGTGGTCGAGTGGTCGGACGAAGACAACTGCTTCATCGGCAGCTGCCCGGAGTTGTTCCTCGGCGGTTGCCACGGTGAGGATGCCAAGCAGGTCTTCGCCGAGCTCTGCGAACTTGTGGAGGAAGCCATCGAAACGTTCGAGGAGGCTGGCAAACCATTGCCGGAGCCGTTGTCTCGAAGCGAGTTTGGAAACCTCTTGCAGCGGTCTGCATGATCTCCGCGTGAATCGCGGTGGGTCCTTCAGTCCTCTTCCGACGCGCCGACCGCGGCGGGGATGGGACCGGGGACGTTCCAGCTCGGCGGCCCACCACCCCAACTTCACCTTCTGTCCAACGAATGGGGTCCACCTCATGATCCAGAACGCGAGGCTGGCCGTTCCGCACGGAATCCTTTTCCTGATCGACCCGACCAACGTCGAGACGATCGTGCCGGAGCACGAATCCGGAGTCCTCGTCGCGTCGACTGCCACGTGCATCGCCATCGGCACGCAGCCAGACACGGATGGAGAGATCGCTATCGATATTGGCCCGGGTCCGCTCCCGACCCAAGGCCTGGCCAAGCGGAGTACGAAGACGATTCACGCTCCAGGGGGCACCGTCGCGCTGGTCACGTCGCACTTCCAACTGGTCTTGGAGATGGCCGTGCCCCCAGGAGAGGCCGTTGTCGTTATCTGGACCGACGATCCTGTCCTCCCCGCCCGGAACGCCATCGAGGTCGAGGAGCATCGCCCGGCGTAGCAGTCCACGGGGAGATCGCTCCGCCAATCCACCGGGCTGGCAGAGCCGTCGCGGTCACACCGCCAGCCGACGAACGGCTGTCGCAGCGGTGATGATGGGTATTCCGCGATACTCGCCGATCGCGAGAAGATGGGAATCGCCTGACACGATCGCGTCAGCGTCGCCGGCGACGGCGGTTGCCACGACGATGTCATCATCGGGATCGGCGAGGATAACAGGGCCTATTGTCGCCGGGACGACGAGTTGCACGAGTGCCGCATAGCCCTCGAATAGAGTGCCGGCGTTTGTTTCCTGTGCGGCGAACTGAACGGCAAATTTCTTTCGGAAGAGCACGGCCTGCAGTTCGTCCAAGAGCGGCAGGCTCGCAATGAGGTGCACCTTGCTGGCCACCGCCGAATCGATGAGTTGCCCTGGTACTCCGCCCCAGACAAGACCGGATACAACGGTGTTCGTATCAAGCACCAGTCGCACGTCGCCGCTCCGCTCGATACTCGTTGATCTCGGCTTCGATCTCTTCGGCCGTCATGGGAGGCGTTCGGGCTGCCATGAGCCGCTGCCTTGTCGCTTGCATCTTCGCGACACGAGTTGCCGCGAGCCGTTCACGCAGAATCGCCTCGATCGAGCCGGTCTCGAGCAAGCCCTCGGCGGCAGCTTCCTTGGCGAGAGCGTCAGAAATCGTGATTTGGACGGTGGTCATCGGCGGCTCTTTCCGGTGGCGATTCCGTGGATCTCCCCGATCATACGCGAAGAGGGGGGGAATGCCTCCATCCATTCCGCGATCAGTCCACGCGGGGAAAGGCCCGAAAGCCTCGAAAACGCCGCATCGATCAGCCCAGTTTTTCTGGCTGGGCCATCCTCGCGGGCGAGGGTCTTCAGTCCTCGTCCTCGGCCTCTGGTACTCCCGCGTCGAGCTCGGCCTTGAGCTCCGCTGCGTCCTCTACCGCTGCGGTGCGGTCGGCGCAGAACCAGGCCAGCCGGCCGAGGAGGCGGAAGTAGATCAGCCACACCAGGCTCGACATCACGCTCACGACCACGATCGCCGCGTTTCCCCACAGCTGCCCGCCCCCACCGGCCGGCATGGCGAGCACCGAAAGCGTCGCCGCGGCGAGGAGGAGGAGAGCGGTGGAGAGATAAAACTTCCCCCAGCCGCCCGGAGCCACCCAGAACGTGCGGAGGAGCGGGAGCGAGACGACATCGAACAGCGCGCCGTTCTCGAGCAGCGAGAGGAGCACGACGGGGAAGAGGAAGAAAAACCCCACCGGCACCCCGCCGTCGCTCTGGCTTCCGAACTCCCTCGACACCCACGCCAGGCCCACAAGCGGCGCCACGCTGATGCCGACGGCTGTGGCAATCACGAACGTCTCGCCGATCCAGTCGAGAAACACCGCGGTCGGCCAACGCACAATCCGATCGCAGCCGTTGGCCGTGTCCCCCACGACCGCGAGCGCACAGGCCCCGGCCACCGCGAACCAGGTCACGAAGGCAAACACCGTCAGCACGGTGAACATCGCGCCGAGAAACGAGAGCCGGCCGTCCCCGCTTGCCATCAGTCGGAGGCTCTCGCGCGCGCACACACCGACCATGAACGCCAGCACCGAGAGCAAGAGCGTGCGACCGCGCACGCCGGGGGAAAAGGGAAACGACCACGTCCCGGTAAGAAACGGCCGCTCCGGGAGCCGGGGACGATGCGCGCCTCGCTGCTTTTTCATCGGCAAGCCCTCACGCCCCCGCCGATCCCGGACTCACGCCCCGTCAAAATCATCGCGGAGCATCACCACCTCGACCTCATCCCCAGCCTCGGCCCGACGGACCCCGGCTGGCAGCGCGAGATAGGCATCGGCGACCGCCAGCCCGACCAGATCGGAGGAGCCCGTCCAGGGGAGCGGATAGGCGACAAGGCTGCCGTCGTCGCCCGACTCGAGCCGGCAGGGCGCGTAGACCGGCCGATCCTCGGCCCCCTTCGCCGCTCCCCCGAGCCGGGACCGCCGCCGCGGCAATGACAAACGGGCCTGCGGCCAGCCGAGGAGGGAAGCAAGCGCCGGCCGGACGAAGAGATCGAAGCAGACGAGACTCGAAGCCGGATTGCCGGGGAGCCCGAAGACGAGGCACCGCCCTCCCCCGCCCGGGCGCGTGAAGACGCCAAACCACACCGGCTTCCCCGGCTTGAGACGGACCTTGTGGAAGATCTTTTCGACGCCACAGCGGCGGAAGGTGTCGGGGACGAGATCGAGATCGCCCGCCGAGACGCCACCGGAGAGGAGAAGGATGTCGGCTGCGAGCCCCTGGGCGACCGCCGCCCGGAGCGGCTCCGGCCGATCGACGACCGTCCCGAGGGCCACCGGCTCGCCACCGAGGGCGGCGACGGCCGCGGCGAGCATCGGGCCGTTGGAATTGCGCGTCTGACCGAAGCGGGGCAGAGCCTCGGGCGCGACAAGCTCGCTCCCCGTCGAGAGGATCGCCACGCGTGGCCGCGGCACGACCACGACATGCGTCGCCCCCGCCTCAGCCGCGAGCCCCACCGCTGCCGGCGTCAGGAGCGTGCCGGCCGGGAGCACCTCCGCGCCTGCCCGAAACGCACAAGCCTGGAGGCCGACATGCTGCCCGGTGCGAAACTTCGGTTCGACAAGCCGGACGACCCCACCGGCATGCACCCCGGCCGTCCCCTCGACGGCAGACTCGATCGGCACCACCGCATCGGCTCCCGCAGGAACCGGCGCCCCGGTCATGATCCGGGCGCAGGAGCCGGAGCGGATCTCGAGGGTCGAGGCATCGCCGGCCGCGAGATCGACGACGACATCGAGCGACACTGGCGCCGCGCTCCCCCCTGCTCCATCGACCATGTCAGAGGAGCGGACAGCGAAGCCGTCCATCATGGCCCGGTCCCACGGCGGGGAATCGACGTCGGCGACGATCGGCTCGATGAGCTTCCGTCCGCGCCCTTCCTCCAGCCGCACGCGCCGCGGCGGAAGGAGGCGGGCATCCGCCACGACATGGGCCAGCGCCGCTTCGAGATCGATCATCGCCTTTTCTCGGGCGGCAGCCCGCCCCTCCGGTGGCATCGCGGGCTCGAGATTCAGACGGTGGCCGCGGCCGACGAGAGAGCCGCCGGGATGGCGCCTGAGCCGACCGCGAGGAAGGCGCGGAGGAGATCGTAGCCCGCGGGGGTGAGGAAGCTCTCGGGGTGG
>CAJAYZ010000023.1 GCA_903949225.1 uncultured Planctomycetaceae bacterium | reverse complement strand
TCATCGAGAACATCCGTAGCCCGCATGCAAGCGCGCGGGTGCAGCGGCATCAGCTCGACTGGCTCCAGAAGCTCAACGCCGCCCACCGCGAGGCCCGCGGCGATGCTCGGCTCGATGCTCGCATCCACTCCTTCGAGATGGCCTTCCGGATGCAACTGGAAGCCGCCGAGGCCTTCGATCTCACCCGCGAGTCGGCGCCGATGCGGCTTCTCTACGGCGACACCGTCCACGGCCGGCAGACGCTCATCGCCCGGCGGCTCCTCGAGCGCGGCGTGCGCTATGTTCAGCTCTGGCACGGAGCGGGGCAGCCGTGGGACAACCACGAGCAGATCGAGTCGAACCACCGCACGCTCGCTGGCCAGATCGATCAGCCGGTGGCGGCGCTGCTCACCGATCTCGCCGAGCGCGGGATGCTCGACGAGACGCTCGTCCTCTTCGGCGGCGAGTTCGGCCGGACGCCGACGGTGGAGCTCGGCGGCGACGGCAAGGCGAAGGCGGGGCGCGACCACAACCACTACGGGTTTTCGGTGTGGCTCGCCGGCGGCGGCATCAAGGGGGGGCAGACCTACGGCGCTACCGACGACTTCGGCTTCCGGGCCGTCGACAAGCCGGTCAGCGTCCACGACCTCCACGCCACGATGCTCCACCTCCTCGGCTTCGACCACGAGCGCCTCACCTACCGCTACGCCGGCCGCGACTTCCGCCTCACCGATGTCTCGGGAACGGTCCTCCGCCAGCTCGTGGCATAGCCTTCCGTTCATCACCCCATGCTCGAATCCTTTGCCGACGTCGAGGCTCTCGAGGAGCATCTCTCCTGCCCCACGCGCGGCGTCGTCGAGACTCTTCAGCGGCTCGAAGGGGACGTCGTCATCCTCGGGGCCGGCGGGAAGATGGGGCCGACGCTTGCGCGGATGGTTCGCCGCGGGCTCGACGCGGCCGGTGGCCGGGCGCGCTGCGTCACTGCCGTCTCCCGGTTTTCCGATCCGCAGGCGAAGCTGGCGCTTGAGCGTCATGGCGTCGCCACCGTCGCCTGCGACCTGATGAATGAGGAGGCCGTCCGACGGCTCCCCGATGCCCCGCTCGTGATCCACATGACGGGGCAGAAGTTCGGCACGACCGACGCCCCGGAACGTACCTGGGCGGTCAACACGCTCGCGCCGGCGATCGCGGCAAGGCGCTACCGGGGAGCGAGATTCGTCCTCTTCTCCACCGGGTGCGTTTATCCGCTCCTCCCGGTGACGGGGCCGGGAGCGGACGAATCGACGCCGCTGACTCCGCTCGGGGAATACGCCAATGCCTGCGTGGCCCGGGAGCGGATCGTGGCCTACGAGGCATCGCGGTCGGGGATGCCCTTGCTGCAGTTCCGCCTTTGCTATGCCGTCGAGCCGCGGTACGGGGTGATCCACGACGTCGCCCGGGCCGTGGCCGATGGAAGGCCTGTCGATCTGGGGATGGGGTTTGTCCATGTTGTCTGGCAGCGCGACGCCAGTGCGCGGGCCATTCAAAGTCTCGCTCTGGCCGGGAGCCCACCGGTGGCCCTCAACGTCACCGGGGTCGAGCGGGTGTCGATCCGGTGGCTCGCCGAACGCTGTGGCGAGCGGCTTGGGCGGACGCCGACCTTCACGGGTGCGGAGGGGACGGAGGCCTGGCTGTGGGACGCGCGGCGTGCCGAGGCCCTCTTCGGCCCCCCGGAGACGACGACCGAAGAGGCGGTGGCCATGGTCTGCGACTGGATCAGCCGCGGGGGAGCGTCGCTCGGTCGGCCGACCCATTTCGAGGTGCGCGATGGAGCTTTCTAAGGCGCTCGATCGCGACGGTGGCGTGCGCGGCTGGCTTGCGCGCGGGCAGGTGATCCCGGCCCATCCGCTCGCGCTGACGTCTGCGCGCACGCTCGACGAGCGCCGCCAGCGGGCCCTCTCGCGCTACTACCTCGCCGCGGGCGTCGGGGGCCTCGCCGTCGGCGTCCACACCACGCAGTTTGCGATCCGCGATTCGAGCGTTGGCTTGTTCCGGCCGGTCCTTGAACTGGCGGCCGAGGAGATCGCCCGGGCGGGGCGGCCGGTGGTCGCGATCGGCGGAATCTGCGGGCCGACCGGGCAGGCGGTAGCCGAGGCGTCGCTCCTGCGGGATCTCGGCTATCACGCCGGCCTGTTGAGCCTTGCTCGGGTCGAGGGAGACGAGGCCGCGCTGCTCGATCACTGCCGGGCGGTGGCGGAGGTGATTCCCTTGGTCGGCTTCTATCTCCAGCCGGCGGTCGGTGGACGGATCCTGTCGCATGCCTTTTGGCGGAGGTTTGTCGAGACTCCTGAGGTGGTGGCGATCAAGGTCGCCCCGTTCAATCGCTATCAGACGCTCGACGTCGTCCGCGCGGTGGCGCTGTCGGGCCGCGACGACGTCAGCCTCTACACCGGCAACGATGACACGATCGTCACCGATCTCGTCACGACGTTCGACGTCGAGGGGAAGTTGCTGCGGTTTGTCGGTGGGCTCCTTGGGCATTGGGCCGTCGACACGCAGGCGGCCGTCGCGCTCCTCGAGCGCTGCCGGCCCGGGCGGGCTGACGACGCGCTGCTGTCGACCGCCGTCGCCGTTACCGATTGCAACAGCGCTTACTTCGACGCCGCCCATGGTTTTTGTGGCTGCATCGCCGGCCTCCATGAGGTGCTCCGCCGCCAGGGGCTTTTTGAGGGGATCTGGTGCCTCGACGAGCGGGAGGGATTGAGTGCTGGCCAGAGCGGTGAAATTGACCGGGTGCGGCGGGCGCGGCCCGATCTCTGCGACGATGCGTTCGTCGCTGCCCACCGCGACGCGTGGCTCTCCGGGTGAGCCTTGAACCGCGGCCGGATGGATTTTTCCCGGGCGAGCGGGTCGAATAGGCCGCAGGGTGGTTCAAATCACTTGGGGAACTGGCGATGACGCAGGCAAATCGGTCGGTGGTGCAGAGGATTGTGGGGGGCGTGTTGACGGTGGCGTTGCTGATCACGCCACCCATGGCGCTGGCGCAGGAACCGGGAGCCGCCGTGGGCTCGACCTGGCTTCAGTGGCGCGGCGTGGACCGGGACGGCACCGTGGCCGGCCCCACCTGGCCCGACAAGCTCGAGCCGTCGCGGCTCGAGCAACTCTGGCACGTCGATCTGGGCCCAGGCTATTCCGGGCCGCTCGTGACCGAAAAGGCCGTCTACGTCACCGAGACCCGCGACGCCAAGACCGAGCACGTCCGGGCGCTCGACCGGGCGACCGGGAAGGAGCTCTGGCAGGCCGGCTGGGATGGCAACATGACGGTGCCGTTCTTTGCCGCCAGCAACGGCTCCTGGATCCGCGCCACGCCGGCCATCGACGGCGGGCGGATCTATGTCGCCGGAATGCGCGATCTTCTTGTCTGCCTCGATGCCGAGACTGGCGCCGAAGTGTGGCGCGTCGACTTCGTCAAGGATCTCAAGAGCGAGCTCCCTGCCTTCGGCTTCGTCTCCAGTCCGCTGGTCCTCGACGACGCCGTCTACGTCCAGGCCGGCGGCGGCTTCTGCAAGCTCGACAAGGCTACGGGAAAGCTCCTGTGGCGCGTTCTCGACGATGGCGGTGGCATGAACGGCAGCGCTTTCTCTTCGCCGTTGCTTGCCACGATCGGGGGCACGCGCCAGCTTCTCGTGCAGGGGCGGACCGACCTCGCCGCGGTCGATCCCGACACCGGCAACATCCTCTGGAAGCGCCCCGTCGAGGCCTTCCGCGGAATGAACATCGTCACGCCGACGGTCAGTGACGGGAAGGTGTTCACGACGAGCTACGGCGGCGGGTCGTTCCTCTTTGACGTCCCCGCGCCTGGTGCGCAGCCGGCGGAGCCCGTGTGGCGCAACAAGGTGCAGGGCTACATGTCGAGCCCGATCGTGCGCGACGGCCACGCCTTCGTCCATCTCCGCAACCAGCGGTTTGCGAGCCTCGATCTCGCGACCGGCAAGGAGGATTGGATTACCGAGCCGTTCGGCAAGTATTGGAGCCTCGTCGCCCAGGGGGATCGGATCCTCGCCCTCGACGAGACCGGCGACTTACGACTGGTGCGGGCTTCGCCTGAAAAGTTTGAGCTGGTTGGGGAGGCGAAGGTCGCCAACCGTGAGAGCTGGGCTCATCTCGCTGTGACCGCCGCCGCCGACGGCTCGATCGAACTCTGGGTCCGCGACCTCTCCGGGATCACCGCTTGGCGGTGGAAGTGACATGACTGCTGGGAACGAAGAAGACCGACGCGTCGCCGACCTCGACCGGCACGTCGCCGATCTCGAAAAGATCCTCGACGTCACCCGTGCCCTCGGTGTGACGGTCGACCTCGATCCGCTCCTCGCCCAGATCGCCGCCGCAGCGACCGACGTCCTCGACTGCGAGCGGGCGACGGTGTTCCTCTGCGATCATGCCAAGGGGGAGCTGTTCAGCCGCATCGCCACCGGCATGGAAGGAGCGCCGATCGAGGAGATCCGTTTCGGGATGGACAAGGGAATTGCCGGCGAAGTGGCGACGACGGGGAAGGGGGTCAACATCCCCGATCCGTACGCCGATCCGCGCTTCAATCCCGACTTCGACCGGAAGAGCGGCTTCGTCACCAAGAGCCTCCTCACGCTCCCGCTCGGCGGCCACGATGGGAAGATCGTCGGCGTCCTCCAGGTGCTCAACAAGCGCGGCGGGCCGTTTTGTGACCGTGACGAGCGGCTCCTCTCCACGCTCGGTGCCCAGGCCGGTGTGGCGATCGAGCGGCAGGGGCTCCTCGAGCAGTACGCCGTCAAGCAGCGGATCGAGCGCGATCTCAACATCGCCCGCGAGATCCAGCAGGGGCTCCTCCCCAAGACGCCCCCCGATCTCCCCGGCTTCGAGATCGCCGGCTGGAACCGCTCGGCCGACGAGACGGGAGGGGATTGTTTCGATTGGCTCCGCCTCCCCGGCGGGCATCTGGCGATCTCGATCGGCGACGCCACCGGCCATGGGATCGGCCCGGCGCTGGTGGCTGCCGAGGCCCGAGCACTCCTCCGTGGCACGCTCATGCAGAGTCGGGACCTCGCCCGCGTTGTCCCGCAGATCAACGATCTCCTCGGCGAGGAGCTCCGCGACGGGACGTTCGTGACGGCGTTCATTGGGCTCCTCGATCCGGTCAAATGCTCCGTCGAATATGTCAGCGCCGGCCACGGCCCGCTGCTCGTCTACACCGCCGCCGACGACGCCTTCACCGAGATTCCCACCCACGGGCTCCCGCTGGGGCTGATGCCGGAGGTGGAGTTTGATCCGCCGACGCATGTCCCCCTCGCGCCGGGCG
>CAJAYZ010000022.1 GCA_903949225.1 uncultured Planctomycetaceae bacterium | reverse complement strand
GCCGCGGCGCTTGCCGCGGGGCTCGAAGCGCGACTGGCCGCCGCCGGCTTCCCCCCCGAGCGTCTCTCCGGGCTCGTCAGCGTGCCGGAGGGCTGCGGCCGGAATCTCTCCTCCATCGAGGTCCGGCAAACTCGGCCCCCTGGGGTCAATCTCCCCACGCCACGCGTCGTCACGGCCACCGCCGCGATGCTGAAGAGCCTCGGCTGCCTCGGGCCCGACGACTTGGCGGTGGCGCTGGTCACCGGCGGAGGTTCGGCGCTGTTGGCAGCGCCGCGCGACGGCCTCACCCTCGACGACAAGATCGCCGTCACCCGCTTCCTCTCGGGCGCCGGCGCCGACATCGGCAGCCTCAACACCGTCCGCCGGGCGACAAGCGCCGTCAAGGCGGGCGGCCTGGCCCGATCGTGCACCGCCGGGAGGCTCGTCGCTCTCGTCCTCTCCGATGTCATCGGCGACCCGCTCGACCTCATCGCCTCCGGCCCCTGCATGCCGACGCCCGCCGATCCGGAAGTCGCGCTCGCTCTCCTCGAGCGCTTCGGCGCCTCTGCCGCCGGCGTCGCGCCGCGCATCGTCGAGCGCCTCAAGCGCGACCTCGCCACGGGGCGATCTCCGCAGCCATCGGCGCCCGCCGGCCCGACCTGGCAAACCCCCGCCGGATGTCAGGTGAGCCACCGGATCGTCGGCAACAACGACACGGCAGTCGAGGCCGCCGCCGCCGCCGCCCGGTCCCTCGGTTACGACACCTTCATCCGTCACGCCACGCCAGACACCCCCGCATCCCTCAACCACGCCGACGCGATCGGCCGGCGGCTTGCGGCCGAAGGGAGAGAACTGGCCGCCGAGGCGGCTCGGGACGGCCGGCCCCGCGCCGTCATTGAAGGGGGAGAGGCGACGGTGGTGATCCCGGCCGATCACGGCCTCGGGGGGCGCAATCAGCAGACGGTGCTCGCGGCAGTCTCGGCGGCGGCCAACTGGCCAGCCGGTTTGCTCGTGGCGAGCCTCGGCACCGACGGCGAGGATGGCCCCACCGACGCGGCCGGCGCCGCCGCCGACGCCGCGGTCGCCGGAACGCTCAGAGCCGACCGGCCAGCGCTCGAGCGGGCCCTCGCCCGCTGCGACGCGCTCCCGATCCTCGAGCGGGCCGGGGGGCTTGTCCGCACCGGCCCCACCGGCACCAACGTCGCCGACGTGCGGATCATGCTTGCCAGGCCGTGAGCTTCTCGCCCGGCCGTGACCATCTCGCCCGTAGGTGACCGCAGGTCACACGTCGCAGAGGCTGACGGCCTGCTTGAGGCCGGTCAGCGCGTCGCGCGTGGGGATGAACTCATGCCCCACCCAGCCCTTGTAGCCGAGCTCGACGATCTTTCGCATGATCGGCGGGAAGTTGATTTCCTGGTTGTCGTCGAGTTCGGCGCGGCCGGGGTTGCCGGCGGTGTGGATGTGGCCGATGACGTCCTTACATTCCTCGAGCCGGCGGATCACGTCGCCGTTCATCACCTGCACGTGGTAGATGTCGAAGAGGAGCTTGACGCGCGGCGATCCGACCCGACGGCAGATGTTCGCCACGTAGTCGATGTCGTCCCCTTGGTAGCCGGGGTGGCCCTTCATCGGATGGCTGCCGTCGCGCGTGTTGAGGTGCTCGAGGCAGATCGTCACCCCCTTCTTCTCGGCGTGGGCAGCAATCGCCTTGAGCCCCTTGACGCAGTTGTCGGCACCCTCCTCGAGCGAAATCTCACCGCTGTTGGGATCGTCGGCGTCGCGCCACTTGTAGCCGGTGAAGGCGATCACGGCCGGCATGCCGTGCTCGGCGCAGGCGTCGATCGTCTTCGTCGTCCGTTCGATCACCTCAGCCTGGTAGGCCGGGTTGTTGAAGCCGCGCATGAAGGGCGCCCCTGGCATGCCGTTGGCGGCCAGCGCACAGGTGAGGCCATGTTTTTTGAGCGTCGGGAAGGCATCGGGCTCGAGGATCTCGATCGACGTGCAGCCGAGATCCTTGGCGACGTGGCACATCTTCTCCAGATCCCACTTGTCGCCGGCGATGTTGTAACACCAGTAGACGAGGGAGTGGTTGATGTTGCCCTTCATGCTGCCCTTCATCGATGGCTCTCCGGAATGCGTGCGGTTGGGTGGTGATCGGGGGTGCGGATCGGCAGCACGCGCCGCCGCCACGGACGCCCCCCGGCCACCGCGGCGGAGGCTACACTACCACCTCTCCTGCCACTCCGGAAGCGTCCGCTATGCCCTCCAGCGCGTGTCCTTGGCCGGGCGGTCTTCCGCCGCTGGCCGCTCGGCTGTTCATCGCCGTGGCGATCTGGCCGTGGACCGGGCTGGGCGCCGTCGAGCCGGACGCCCGGCCGCCCATCGATCTCAACAGCGGCGACCGGGTCGTCCTCCTCGGCGACGCGATCATCGAGCGCGAGGGGGAACGGGGCGCGATCGAGACGGCGCTCGTTGCCACGCATCCCGGGGCGAACCTCACCTTCCGCAATCTCGGCTGGAGCGGCGACACGGTGTGGGCCGAGTCGCGCGGCGTGTTCGATGCGCCGTCGGCAGGCTATGCCCGTCTCCTCGATCTCGTCCACGGCCTTGAGCCCACGGTCGTGATCGTCGCCTACGGCCGCAACGAATCGTTCGCAGGCGCCTCCGGCCTCACGCCGTTTCGGGAGCAGCTCGGCCGCCTCTGTCGCGATCTTTACGGCCCGCCGCGAGAACCCGGCGCTAAGGCGATCCCGACGCGGCTCGTGCTCGTCACCCCACCTCCCTTCGAGGCCACCCCACCGCTCTCCGCCGCCGCGGCCGCCGCCCGCAACGCCACGCTCTCCGACTATGCAGCCGCGATCCGGGACGTGGCGCTCGAACAGGGTGCAGGAGTCGTCGATCTGTTCGACGCGGTGGAAGCGAGTCTCCCCGCCGGGGCGCGGCTGACGGAGAACGGCGTCCACCTCTCCGACGCCGGATACGACGCCGCCGCCGCGGTCTACGCCGCTGCCTGCGGAAAGCCACTGTCGGGCGACTTCGCCGGCCGCACCGCCGCGATTCGCGCGGCAGTCAACGAGAAAAACCGGCTCTTCTTCCACCGTTGGCGCCCCGCCAACGAGACGTATCTCTTCCTCTTCCGCCGCCACGAGCAGGGGAACAACGCCGTCGAGATTCCGCAGTTCGACCCGCTCGTCGAGGCGGCCGAGGCGACGGTGCGGAAGCTGGCCCAGGAGTCTCCCTGACATGCCCATCGCCTCACCGCTGCGTGCCCTGCTGGCGGCCCTCCTCTTGGCCCTCCTCTTGGCCCTCCTCTTGGCGGTCACGGTGGCCCCTGTCGCCTCCGCCCAGCGCGCCCTCACCGACATCCCCGTCCCCGATCCCGCGGCGGAACTCGAGGCGATGGAGGTGGCCGAGGGTTACGAGGTCAATCTGTTCGCCACCGACCCGGCGATCCGCAAGCCACTCCAGATCAACTTCGATCCGCGCGGCCGGCTGTGGGTGTCGTCGTCGAGTGTCTATCCGCAGCTCCACCCCGGCGAGATCCCCGACGACACCGTGACGATCCTCGACGACACCGACGGCGACGGCGTCGCCGACGTCTCGCAGGTCTTCGCCACTGGCCTCCACATGCCGACGGCCGTCCTTCCCGGCGACGGCGGCTGCTACGTCGCCAATGCCACCGAGATGCTCCACCTCGCCGACACCGACGGCGACGAGCGAGCCGACCTCCGGCGTACGGTCCTCTCCGGCTTCGGCACCGAGGACACCCACCATCTCATCCACACGTTCCGCTGGGGCGTCGACTCGCGGCTCTATTTCAACCAATCGATCTACATCCACAGCCATGTCGAGACGCCCTCCGGCGTCCACCGTCTGAATGGTGGCGGGATGTGGCGATTCCACCCCTCGACGCTCGAGCTGGCTGTCTTCGCCCGCGGCTGGGTCAATCCCTGGGGGCATGCGATCGACCCCTGGGGCCGGTCGCTCGTCACCGACGGCGCCGGCGGCGAAGGGATCAACCTCGGCTTCCCCGGCGCCGCTTACTTCACCGCTGTCGGCACGCCGCGAATCCTCCATGGGATGAATCCGGGGAGCCCGAAGCTCTGCGGCCTCGAGATTCTCTCCGGGGCTCATCTTCCCGACGACGCGCACGGGACGCTGGTGACGCACGACTTCCGTGCCAATCGCGTCTGCCGCTACCGGCTCACCGAATCGGGCTCGGGGTTCGAGAGCGAAAAGCTCACCGATCTGATCCGCTCATCGCGCGTCGACTTCCGGCCGATCGACGTGAAGATGGGGCCCGACGGGGCGATCTACATCGCCGATTGGTACAACCCGATCATCCAGCATGGGGAAGTCGACTTCCGCGACGACCGCCGCGACCGCACGCATGGTCGGATCTGGCGCGTGACGGCGAAGGGGCGGCCGCTCGTGCCGCGCTTCGATGCCACACAGCTCTCCAACGGCGAGCTGATCGATTTGCTCACCGCCGACGGCTGGGCCCGTGACGCTGCCCGGCGTGTCCTCGTCGAACGGGGGATCGACGAGGTCGGCCCCGATCTCGACACCTGGGCCTCCGCCGCACACCGCGCCGCGCCCGGCACCGCTGGCTACCACCGCGGCCTCGAACGGCGCTGCCTCGAGCTTCTCTGGCTCCGCCAAGGGCTCGACGACGGCTCGACTGCGGCGATCGACGGTGCGCTCCTGTCGCGGGTGCTCACCTCGCCCGACCCCCGCGCCCGGGCCGCCGCTTGCCGCGTCGTCGTCGACTGGGCCGATCGGCTCGGGAAGCCGGGCGCCGGCCCCGACGGCAGCCTCGGGCCCATCGACCTCCTCGCCCCGACCGTCGACGACGATGCCGCGGCGGTGCGCCTCGAGGGGGTGCGGGCACTGGCAGCCGTCGCGGCCCGCGACGAGACCTCGCCTGCCGACGCGACGCGCGCCGCGGCGCTGGCGCTTCACGTCGTCGATCATCCCCGCGACGACGCCCTCGACTATGCCGTTTGGCTTGCGGCCCGCGAGCTTCAGGGGGCCTGGCTTCCGGCGGTCCTTGCCGGCAGCTTCGACGATGGCGGGAAGATCGCGCGCGTCTTGTTCGCGATCCGGGCTGCGGAAACGACCGCCGCCAGTGGCTGGATGGTGGAGCAGTGGCAGCAGGGCACCGTCACGGGCGCCGACCTCGACGCCCTCCTCCATGCCGTCGCCCTGCTGGGCACGGCCGAGGAACTGCGGCAGGTGTACGACGTCGCCCTCGCTGCCACCACACCCGCTGCCAAAGCCGCATCGCTCCTCGACCATCTCGCTGAGTCGCAGCGAAAGCGAAAGGTCGCGCCGGCGGGGGATCGCGCCGGGCTGACCCGTCTCCTCACGAGCCCCGACGAGGCGCTCCAGCGCGCCGCGATTGACGCCGCCGGTGTCTGGCAAGTGGAGGCTGCCGCCGAGACGCTCGAACGGATCGCCGCCGATGCCGAGCGGCCGTTGCCGCGGCGCGAGTCAGCCTGTCGGGCCCTCGGCAATCTCCCTGGCAAGGCTGCCCACGACGCCCTCGCCACGCTCGCTGCCGGGCCGATGACCCCGGAGCCGCTGGTGGCTGCGAGCCTCGCCGCGCTCGTGGGCCGGTCGGCCGACGAGGCCGCCGGGCTCACCGCCACATGGCTCGCCCAGGGCCCGGGGGACACGGCCGTGCATGAGGTCCTCCGCGCCTTTCTCGGCGCTCGCGGCGGCGCCGACCGGCTGGCGATCCCGCTTGCCGACATCACGCTTCCCCCGCCCACCCTCCGCGCGGTGCTCCAAGACGTGACCGCCGCCGGACGCCCGGAGCCGGCCCTCACCGCGGTGCTCGAGCGGGCCAGCGCCACGGGCGGCTCTCCCTCGATCACGCCCCAACAGCGCGCCGAGATCCTCACGCTTGTCGCCGACGGGGCCGACGCCGGCCGCGGCCGCGAGCTCTATCGGCGCGAAGCGCTCCGCTGCGTCGCCTGCCATAGGATCGACCGCGAGGGGGGCCGCGTCGGCCCGAATCTGACCGCGATCGGATCAGCAGCCCAGCCCGACTACCTCCTCGATGCGCTCCTCGAGCCGGTGAAGAGCGTCAAGGAGGGATACGGGTCGCTCGTCGTCGTCACCACCGACGGCCAGGTCACCAGCGGCATCCCGGTGTCTCGCTCCGACACCGAGCTCGTCCTCCGCACCGCGCTCGACAAGGAAGTCCGGCTCCAACTCGCCGACATCGACGAGGAAGCCCCCGGCACGTCGCTGATGCCCGCCGGCCTCGTCGATGGCCTGTCGAAGGAGGAGATCGCTGATCTCGTCCGGTATCTCTCCGCACTTGGCCGCTGACCGTGGCGGGATGGCGACGGCAGCGGCGCGGTAGCATGGGTCGTCGCTCACCGCGGCCCCGTTCCGCTCTCCCGCCCTCGCGAGCCCAAACAATGCCTTCCCTCAAGCGGATCCTCGTAACTGGCGGCGCCGGCTTCCTCGGCAGCCACCTCT
>CAJAYZ010000021.1 GCA_903949225.1 uncultured Planctomycetaceae bacterium | reverse complement strand
GGGAGCGGAGATCCTCCTCGTGGAGCGCCCGGCCGGCGTCGTCGAGGATCCCCCCCTGCGTCTCCATCTCGTGATGACGGTAGCGTTCCCGCTCATCGTGGGGATCGATCCGGCTGACGGTGAGCGAGGGGATGTCTGATTCGACTGTCATCGCGAGATGGGCGGCGGGGTCGGTCGTCGTGAGGTGGACCGGGTGGCCCCGCGAGGCCAGTTCCACGGCGATGGCGGCAGCGATGGTCGTCTTCCCCACGCCCCCCTTTCCGAGCACCATCACGAGCCCGTGGCCATCCTTCTCGATGCCGTCGACGAGCGTCGCAAGGGACGGCCGGCGTCGCGGCGGGGGCGCCGCGGGGCGGGAGGGTGCGGTTCCGGCCCCTGCCGGGCTTTCCGTGAGCATCGCCCGGAGCGCCGGCACTCCGACGAGATTGCGGGGCTGGAGCGGGACGGCTTCGCGGGGGAGTGTGGCGATCGCGGCAGGGATGTTTGCCATCGCCTTTCGCTGCCGCTCGCGGACGGCCCGCGCCACCGGGTCGGGGCTCTCCCCCTCCGGCATGACGCTGTTGACGATGAGCCGTTGGTTGCCGATCCCGAGGAGCCCGAGCTCATGGGAGGTGCGGGCGGCTTCCTCGAGCGCGGTCGCTTGAGGGCGGGCCACGAGGACGACCGTCGTCGTTTCCTTGTCGGCGAGCGTCGCCACCGCATCGGCGTATTGGTGCCGCTGCTTCTCCAGGCCGGAGAGTGGGCCCAGACAAGAAGCCCCCGAGGTCGTCGAATCGAGGAAGTTGGTCCAGGCCGTGGGGAGCTGGAGGAGGCGGAGCGTGTGGCCGGTGGGGGCGGTGTCGAAGATGACGTGATCGAAGGCTTGCTCGGTGCCCGTGCGCTCGAGGAGGCCGGTGAACTCGTCAAACGCGGCGATCTCCGTCGTGCAGGCCCCGGAGAGCTGCTCCTCCATCGCCTTGACCGTCTCGGCGGGAAGCACGCCCCGGACCGGGCCGACGAGCCGGTCGCGGTAGGCCCGCGCGGCAGCTTCGGGGTTGATGTTCAGGGCGGAGAGCCTGGGCACTCCCGGCACCGGCGTCGGCTCGGATTCACCGATCGTGAACCCGAACACCTGGCCGAGATTCGAGGCGGGATCGGTGCTCACCAGGAGCACGCGTTTGCCCCGATCGGCGAGGGCCACGGCGGTCGCGCAGGCCAGCGATGTCTTGCCGACGCCCCCTTTGCCGGTGAAGAAGAGAAGCCGGGTGGGGTGGTCGACGAGGTGCATTTCTTCGCTCCGGGGGTCAGCAACATCCGGCCGAAGGGCCGCTCTTCCCGCTGCCGCAGCAGCTCTCGGTCATCACCGGCAAAGCGACACTCGCCTCGAGCGGTACGCCCGTCCACGCCGCCAGCTGGACACGGCCCGGCAGTTGGCCCCGGCTCACGACCACGCCATCGACGAGCACGAGCGGCAGGCAGTCGTTGCCGTGGGCGTGCAACTCCTCGCGGACCGTCGGATTGGCGGCAAAGGCCTGGGGCTGCTGGGCGGGATTGATCCGCTCGACGGCCACACCTTTGCCCGTCAACCAGGCGAGATCGGCCGCCAGAGCCACAAGCGCGGGATCGACCTCGGGCCCGCAGATCCCGGTGGAGCAGCAGAGGGGGCGATCGAACACCTGCAGAGAAGCCATGGGAAACTCCTGTCCAGGGGATGGAAGGCTGATTGACGGCGAACTGTCTCTCAAAGAAAGTGTAGCGGTGTGTCGTTCTGGACCGCCAAAAAGGTCTCCCGATGAAGAAACTTCTGTTTGTGTGCGTCGAAAACTCCAACCGCAGCCAGATGGCCGAGGCCTTCGCCCGGATTCATGGCGGCGCCGACATCGAGGCGGCAAGCGCCGGCTCTCGACCCTCCGGACGGGTCAACCCGAAGGCGATCGAAGCGATGCGCGAGCTCGGCTACGATCTTTCCACGCACGGCTCGAAGGGGCTCGACGCCTTCAACGGCCAGCCGGTCGAGGTCGCAATCACGATGGGCTGCGGTGACGAGTGCCCGCTCGTCCTCGCCAACCGACGGGTCGACTGGAAGATCCCCGATCCGCGCGACATGACGCCGGAGGAGTTTCGCGGCGTCCGCGACCTCATCGAAGCGAAGGTCAAGGAACTGCTCGCGTCGCTGTGAGGGAGTGGCCCATGGGCCGGGCCGGCATTTCCCGGCCCGCGCCGTCCCCCCTTTTTTTTGTTTCCGAGTGTTCCGGCCGCTGCCCGGAGAAAACGGATGGAATTGTTGGATTGACATATCGTAATGTTCCGATATATTTGTGGGTACGGGGGCTTGGTGCCCCCTTCAATCGCTGCCGGGAGTGATGGCTATGGCCGAGAAGCAACGAGGGGGCGGGGCAACGGTGAAGCTCACGAGCCTCGAGTCGCTCGGTGAGGCCGCGGAGTGCCTGAAAACCCTCGCCCATCCTCACCGGCTGCGGATCGTGCAGATGCTCCTCAAGGGGCGCTACACCGTCGGCGAACTCGCCGACGCCTGCGGGATCCCCAGCCACATGGGCTCGGAGCATCTCCGGCTCATGCAGCGATGCGGTTTTCTCGATGTCGAGAAAGAGGGCCGCCGCGTTTATTACACCATCGCCGAGCCTCATCTGGCCAGCATCATGGCCTGCATCGAAGACCGCTTCGGCGGCGCCCCCAAGCCGCGGAGCACCCCTCGGACCTGATTCCCCCCTCGGCCCCCACGAAAGCCCAGCGTTTTCAAAGTGTCGTAGAGTTACGATATTCCGATCTGTGTTTCGTTCCCCGCCAGTTCCGACCCGACAACAGGAGGCACTGTCATGGTTGCCACGATTTCTCCGGCCCTGCTCAACGACCTGCGTCGCCGCGGCGACACGGTGACGCTCATCGACGTCCGCACTCCCGCCGAGTTCGGCGAGGTGCATGTCGACTTCGCCCGCAACATCCCCCTCGATGCCCTCGAGGCACGGGACGTGGCGGCGCTTGCCGGCGACGGCCCGGTGTACGTGATCTGCAAGTCGGGCACACGCAGCCAGAAGGCCTGCGAGAAACTCACAGCCGCGGGACTCAACGGAATCGTCAGTGTCGAGGGAGGCACAAACGCCTGCGTCGAGGCTGGATTGCCGGTCGTCCGCGGCCGGAAGGCGATGTCGCTCGAGCGCCAGGTGCGGATCGCCGCCGGCGCCCTCGTTGCCCTCGGTGCCGCCACCGCAGGGCTTTGCCCCGATCCGCTCTGGCAGAAGGTGGGAGCGGGGCTGGCCACCTTCGTCGGCTGCGGCCTGGTGTTTGCCGGCATCACCGACACCTGCGGGATGGGAATGCTGATCGCCCGGATGCCGTGGAACCAGGCTTGCGCCTCGAAGACCTGCTGCCGCACCTGAAGCCTGCTCCGGATACATGTGCCCCCAACCAAGGAACCCACCCCCATGAAGATCCACCAGTACTACCTCGCCTGCCTCTCGCACGCCTCCTACATGATCACCGACGACAGGTCGAAGACGGCCGCAGTCGTCGATCCGCAGCGCGACATCGCCCAGTATCTCGCCGACGCCGCGGCGGGCGGCTTCACGATCAAGCATGTTTTCCTCACGCACTTCCATGCCGACTTCATCGCCGGTCACATCGAGCTCCGCGATAAGGTCGGGGCCGCGATTCACCTCGGCAGACGGGCGGAGGCGGAGTTTGACCACGTCGCCATGAAGGATGGCGACAGGGTCGAGTTCGGCGACGTCCGCCTCGAGATAATGGAGACGCCGGGGCACACGCCCGAAGGAATCTCGATCCTCGTCTACGATCTGGCGAAGAGTGATCGCGAGCCGCTGGCGGTGCTCACCGGCGACACGCTCTTCATCGGCGACGTGGGGCGGCCTGACCTGCTCGCGAGCATCGGCGTCACCGCCGACGAACTCGCCGACATGCTCTACGACAGCATCACCAACAAGCTCGTCAAGCTTCCCGACGCCACGCTCGTCTACCCGGCCCACGGGGCGGGGAGCATGTGCGGCAAGAGCCTGTCAAAGGAGACCGTCTCCACGATCGGCGAGCAGAAAGTCTTCAACTACGCCCTCCAGCCGATGAGCCGGGAGGCGTTCAAGCAGATCGTCACCGCCGACCAGCCCGAGGCTCCCGACTACTTCGTCCACGATGCGATCCTCAACCGCAAGGAGCGGGAGAGCCTTGAAGTGTCGATGAAGCACACACTCCGGGCGCTGCCACTCGACGAGGTGCTCGCGCTCGAGAAGGCGGGCGCGCAGTTGCTCGACGTGCGCGACGGCATCGATTTCGAGGGGGGGCATCTCGTTGGCGCTCTCAACATCGCTCTCTCCGGCAAGTACGCCACCTGGGCCGGCTCGATGCTTGCCACCTACAGGCCGATCGTCGTCATCGCCGAGGAAGGGGCCGAGGAGGAGGCGGTGATGCGGCTTGGGCGGATCGGGCTCGACCATGTCGCCGGCACGTTGGCCGGCGGGATGAGTGCGCTAGCCAAGCGGGACGATCTCGTCGAGCGCACCGAGCGGATCACCGCCCCGGCGCTCGATGCGTGGCTTCGTGGGGAGCGTGCCGATGCCGGTGCCGTCCCGGTGGTCGTTGATGTCCGCAGCGGTGCCGAATACGCCACCGGCCACATCCCGTCGAGCGTGAACATTCCCCTCACGCATCTGGCCGAGCGGATCGGGGAGATTCCCTCGGGCAGGCCGGTCGTCGTCCACTGTGAAGGGGGCTACCGTTCCGCGATCGCCGCGAGCCTGCTTCAGAAGCTCGAGGTTCGCAAGGTTCATGACCTGGTGGGGGGCTACAAGGCCTGGGTGGCGGCGAAGCTGCCGACGCACGTCTGACGGTCGCTTCCCTCATCACCATCCCCGGAGGCCTTCCATGCTCCCCCTCCCAGCCGCCGTCGACCTCAGCCTCGCCTCGCTCCCCCCGGCGTGGATGGTGATCCAGTCGATGGCGGCGGGTGCGGTCGTGGGGCTCTCGCTCGGGCTCACCGGCGGCGGGGGAGCGATTTTC
>CAJAYZ010000020.1 GCA_903949225.1 uncultured Planctomycetaceae bacterium | reverse complement strand
GCGTCGTCTATGCGCCGAGCGGCGAAGTGATCGTCAAGCTCTCGCATGACGTGCCGGCGACGGTTGTCGTCGACTGCGACCTCGACCGGATCGAATGGTCGCGGACGCGCTGGCCGTTCTTCCGCGACCGGCGGATCGACGCCTACGGTGGACTGACGCTCCGCTGGGGGCGGTAGGCCATGACAGCCACCCCTCACTTCGAAGCCGATGGAATGAGTCCGGCGGAGCTCGGCTACCGATTGCCGGCCGAGTGGGAGCCACATGCCGCCACCTGGGTGGCCTGGCCCCATCGGCGGGCCACCTTCCTCGGCCCCTTCGCCGACATCCCCCGCGCCTATGCCCGGATCGTGCGGGCGCTTGCCCGCCATGAGCCGGTGCGCGTGATCGGGTCGGGCGCAGTGCTCGATGAGGCGAGCGCGTGTGTCGGCGGAGCCCCCGGTGTGACGCTCGTCGACATCCCCACCAACGACTCCTGGATCCGCGACACGGGCCCGGTGTTTCTCGTTCCGGGGAGCGGGGCCGATCTCCCTCCGGCCGCCGTCACCTGGGAGTGGAATGCCTGGGGGGGGAAGTATCCGCCGTGGGATGCCGACGGCCGGGTCGCAAGGTCGATCGCCGCCCGGGAGGGGTGCACGATCTTCGCCCCGGGGCTTGTCCTCGAGGGGGGCGCGATCGAGACCGACGGCGAGGGGACGCTCCTCGTCAACGCCCGCTGTGTCGTCACCGATTCGCGCAATCCCGGCGTCGCGCGGGACCGTCTCGAGGAGATCCTGCGGCAGAATCTGTGTGTCGACCGTGTCCTTTGGACAGGGGGCGAATTGGCCGGTGATGACACCGATGGCCATATCGATCAGCTCGCCCGGTTCGTTAGGCCGGGGGTCGTGGTTGCCGCCCGCCAGCCCGATCGGCTCGATCCCAACCATCATCCGCTCGCGGAGAACATCGCCCTCCTCGAGAGCCTCTCCGATGCGAGGGGGCGGAGGCTCGAGGTGATCCCGATCGACATCCCCCCGCGCTTCTCCTACGGCGGGGTGCAACTCCCGGCGAGCCATCTCAACTATTACGTCGGCAATCGGTTCGTCGCCGTGCCGGTGTTCCACGAACAGAGCGACAGCCGTGCCCTCGACACGCTCGCCGCCTGTTTCCCCGGCCGGGTGGTCGAGCCGGTGCCGCTCGACGTCGTCGTCCGGGGCCGGGGGGGGCTCCACTGCATCACCCGCGATCAGCCGGCGTGAGGGCCGCGCCGATCGCGGGCTTTGAGGGGCTTTTTCACCCGGATTTCCTGTTTTCCCCGGCTGATCTGCTCTTGCCCCATCGGCCCCGGCCAGCCACCATCGCTTGTCAACGACCCCCGGTGCCACCGTGGTGGTCCCGGATGGCTAGCAGACCCGGCGAGAGAGTGTCGGTATGGAGCAACTCGCAGCGGCGATGCAGGGATTCCTCGTGCTGGTCGCGCGGCTCAGCCTGGCGGCGATCTTCATCGCCAGCGCGGTGGGGAACAAGATCCCGCAGTTCCGGGCCACGGCCGAATACATGAAGACGGAAGGGGTGCCAAACCCCACCTTCGCGCTTTTCGGGGCGATCGGCCTTCTTCTCCTCGGCGGCCTGTCGCTGGTGATCGGAGCCTGGACGCGGATCGGGGCCTTCTTCCTGCTGGTGTTCCTCGCCGCTGCCACCTACTACTTCCACGACTTCTGGCAGTTTGTCGATCCGCTCCAGCGGCAGTTGCAGACGATTCAGTTCCTTAAAAACGTCGCCATCGCCGGCGGCCTCATCTCCCTCATCGCCTTCGGCGGCGGGAACTGGAGCGTCGACGGCTGGATCAGCCGCCGTCAGGCTGAGGTCGAGGCCGGGGCCCCAGCCCCGAAGCCGCGGGTGACCGCAAAGTCGACCGCTCAGGCGTGAGTCGGCCGCACCGCTGCCACGACCGGCGTCGATCCCGTACGATGCTTTCCTTCGGGGGGGCGTCCGCGCCGGGTGTCTCCCGCAACGCCCGTCGGGAGGAGAGAGCCCATGTCGAGATTCGCCGTTTTTGCCGCCTTCGGGATCGTGGGGATGCTCCTCGGGGGAGTCGCTTCCAGCGCCGATCCGCAACCAGCCCAGGGAAGTTCGACCACCATGCATGCGCCTGTCGCCACCCAGTTCGGAGCCCTCCCTGACGGCCGCACCGTCAACCTCTGGACGCTCGAAGTGCCCGGCGGCTGGAAGGCCACGATCAGCGAATACGGCGCGATCCTCACCTCGCTTCACGTTCCGGCTAAGGAAGCCGGCGGAGCGCCTGTGGATGTCGTCCTCGGCTTCGATTCGGTGGAGCCCTATGCCAAGGGGCATCCGTACTTCGGTGCCACCTGCGGGCGGGTCTCGAACCGGATCGCCAAGGGGGCCTTCGATCTCGACGGCAAGGCTTACACGCTTGCCACCAACAACGGCGCGAACCACCTCCACGGCGGCAACGTTGGCTTCGACAAGCATCTCTGGAAGGCCGTCCCGCATCTCGCCGGCAACAGCCCGTCGCTCGAGCTCACGACCATCTCGCCCGACGGTGAGGAGGGCTACCCCGGCAAGCTCACGGCGAAGGTCGTCTACACGCTCACGCCCGCCGGTGAACTGATCGTCGACATGTCGGCCACGACCGACGCCGCGACGATCGTCAACATGGTCCATCATTCCTACTGGAACATGGCCGGGCAGTCGTCGGGCCACGTCGGTCCGCAGCAACTCACGGTGAATGCCGACACCTACCTCCCGGTTGACGACGGCGGCATCCCGACCGGCGAGCTTGCCAAGGTGGAGGGAACGCCGTTCGACTTCCGCTCCGAACGCAAGCCCGCCGGAACGCTCGCCGCCGCGATCGACGCCCTGCCGGCGAGTGCCGACGGTACGAATCCCGGCGGCGTCGACCACAACTATTCCCTCCGTGGCTGGAAGCCCGACGGGGTGTTGCGGACGGCTGCCATCCTCAGAGACCCCGCCAGCGGCCGGCAGATGGAGATCCTCACCGATCAGCCTGGCGTTCAGGTCTACACCGGCAACTACCTCGACGGCACGCTCACCGGCAAGGGGGGCACGGTCTACGGCAAGCACGGCGGCCTCTGCCTGGAGACGCAGAAGTACCCCGACTCGATCCACCACGCCGATTGGCCGAGCACCCGTCTCGATCCCGGCCAGACCTACCGCCACCGGATGATCCACCGGTTCACGAAGTGACGTCGATATCTGCCGCCGGATCGCCTCTCTGAAGCCCGGAGCCCATGCATGGTCTTCCCAGTCGCCGACGACAACTCCGATCGGACGCTCTTTCCGCTCGTCACGATCGCGCTGATCATCCTCAACGTGTTCGTGTTCGTCGTGCTCCAGGGGATGGGGGAGAACGAAGATTTCACGCTCGCTTACTGCCAGGTGCCGGCGGAGATCATCTCCGGCCGTGACGTCGTCACCGAGCCGAGCGTCCGCGAGATCGCCGTTCAGGGGCAACAGCTCTCTGTGTCGGTGCCGGGGCTGCGCCCGACGCCGATCCCGGTCTGGCTGACGCTCCTCACCGGCATCTTCATGCACGGCAGCGTCATGCACCTCCTCGGGAACATGTGGTTTCTATGGCTCTTCGGCGACAACGTCGAAGACTGCATGGGGCATGTTCGCTACACGCTCTTCTACCTCGCCACCGGGATCATCGCGTCGCTGGCCTTCGTGGCCACCAACGCCACGGGCGAGGCGGCGCTCACTCCCTGCCTCGGGGCGTCGGGGGCGATCTCGGGTGTGCTGGGGGCCTATCTCGTCCTCCATCCGCATAGGCGCGTGAGCGTGATCCTGTTGCGGATGATGGTCGACGTTCCGGGCTACGTGGCCGTGGG
>CAJAYZ010000019.1 GCA_903949225.1 uncultured Planctomycetaceae bacterium | reverse complement strand
GCGAACGTCCGGCGACGGGGCACGGGCGACCCCGAAGCAACGTTTGAGCCAGAACTCTAGGTGGCCAGCCTGTGAGTGATCCGTCGGCGGGGCCGGCAAAAGTTTCGTCGTTCCTCGGGGGCCTCGTCACTCCTCAAGCGTTCGCCGATCCCCGCCTCGCCTGCGTGCTGTTAGGAAGCGTTGCTCGCAACGCCCGAGCCAGACTCACCGCTGATACGCCGGGAGGTAGTGCATGTAGACCTCGAGCGTGATCGCCCCCATGGCGGTGGAGTAATTCTTCGCCGGGCCGTTGATCCGCTCCTCCCCCCAGCCGGGCCAACTGCCGTCGGCATTTTGGCTCTCGAGGAGGAGCGTCCGCACCCGCGGGCTCCACAACGCCCACTGCTCCTCGCCGGCCTGGAAGTGGGCCTGCATGGCGTAGTAGTTCATGTAGTGGAAATACTCGTCCATCTGCGGCCGGTAGTCGCGCTTCTGGAGCGATTCCAGCGCCTTGGCGACGTCGGGATCGTCGTAGAGACCAAGGAGTTGGAGCGACAGGGCTCCGGCGGCCGACTGGGCGTTCTTCACCCCCTGCCCCGGTTGGTAGGCAAAGCCCCCCTCCGGCTTCGCGCAGCGCTTGATGTATTCCGCCGCCGCGTCGAGCGTCTTCTGCGGGACATCGTAGCGAGCGCTCTGCGCGGCCCGCAGCGTCACCACCTGCATCACTGTCACGCTCAAGTCGGCATCGGCGGGACGTGGCTGGTAGCGCCAGCCACCTTCGTTGTTCTGCGCTCCGACGATCACCGCCACCGCGCGGCGGCAGGTGTCGCGCATCGCGTCGTCGGTGCGCCAGCCGGAGGCCTCGATGAGGGCGAGCGTGGCCAGGGCATGCTCGTACATCGGCCCGTGCGAATTGCCACCGGCGCGGACGACCAGGCCGTCGGGCTGCTGCGAGGCGATCATCGCGTCGAGCGCTCGCCCCACCGTCTCCTTGTAGGGGCCGCGGCCGGGGACGTGCCCGCGCCCCATGAAGGCCAGGAGACACAGGGCGTTGACGCCGGTGTTTGGCTGCTGCGACATCCCGTGTTGCCAGGCGCCGTTGGCATCCTGCTTCGTGGAGAGGTATTCGAGCCCGCGGTCGACCGCCGCCTCGACGCGGAGCAGATCTCGGGCCTCAGACTCTAGCCCCCCCCGGCCGGCATCGGGGGCCTGGGCCGGGGCCGTCGCGGGGAGGCCGACAAGGACGGCGGCGAGGATCGCCGGCAAGAGGACACGGAGCGGGGGGAAGGCGAGCATCGACGGATTCCGTGCGGGAGAGGTCAACTCAGTCCGGAGAGGCGGCGGATGGCGATGTCGGCGCAGTACAGGCCGACCAGGAGCGCGAGGACCGGCCAAGTGTCCCAGATGTCGTCGTCGACCTGGCGGCGGGTCTCGATCGATCCGGTCGCCAGCCGGCCGGGGATCGTCGCCATCTCCCCAGCCTCGACAACGGCGCCGGCCGTGAGGTCGGCAAGCGTCCGCAGCACCTCGCGATCGACCCCGGGGTGGGCCCGCTCGCGCGTCGGCTCGGCGACGAGCAGGTCGGTGGTCATCGCCCCTGCTGCGCCCCGGTCGAGGGTCACACCATGGAGCCCCGCCACCGTCGGCACGAACGACCCCTGAAAGAGCCCCGGTCGGCTCGCCGCCCGGAGAATGATCGTGCCGCCGGCGTCATCAGGGCTTTCGATCGAGAGCGTCTGACCGGCGGCCACGACCGGCTTGCGATCGCCATCGACGAGAGTCAATTCGACGACCACCGGGCTCCCCGGTTCGCAGCGGTTG
>CAJAYZ010000018.1 GCA_903949225.1 uncultured Planctomycetaceae bacterium | reverse complement strand
TCTGCGTCTTCGGGAAGGCGATCACGTCGCGGATCGAATCGAGGCCGCCGAAGAGCATCACCCAGCGGTCGATCCCCAGGGCGATGCCGCCGTGCGGCGGGGCCCCGCTGCGGAGGGCGTCGAGAAGGAAGCCGAACCGTTCCCGGGCCACCTCGGGGCTGATGCCGAGGAGCGAAAACACCTTCTCTTGCGTGGCGCCGTCGTGGATCCGGATCGTGCCGCCGCCGGCCTCCGAGCCGTTGATGACGAGGTCGTAGGCCTGCGCCCGGCAGCGGGCCGGATCGGTGGAGAGAAACTCGCGGTCGGCGATCCGCGGGGCGGTGAAGGGATGGTGCATCGCCGCCCAGCCGCCACTCTCGGCGTCGTGGGCAAACATCGGGAAGTCGACCACCCAGGAGAAGTTCATCGTGGCCGGGTCGAAAAGCTTGAGCTGGCTGCCGAGCCGCTTCCGCAGCATGTGGAGCGCCTTGCAGGAAACGTCGAAGGAGTCGGCCACGATCAGTGCCAGATCCCCGGGCTCGCAGCCGAGCTTCGTGCGGATCGCCGCGGCCACGTCGGGCCCGAGGTTCTTGGCCACAGGGCCCGTCCAGTCGCCGTTGGCTTCGGCCTTGAGCCACACGAGCCCCTTCGCGCCGCCATCGACGGCGACGGCGGTGAGGTCGTCGAGATCCTTTCGGGAAAACTTCGCTGCCGCGCCGGGAACGCGGATCCCGCGGACCCGTCCACCCGACTCGAGCGCGCCTTTGAAGACGCGGAAGTCGCTGCTCGCTACCTCAGCGCCGAGGTCGACCAGCTCGAGGCCGTAACGGAGGTCGGGGGCGTCGTGGCCGAAGCGCTCCATGCACTCGTCCCAGGTGAGCTGGGGGAGGGGCAGGGCGACGTCGAGGCCGAGGATCTCCTTCGCCGTCCGCTTCACGAGCCCCTCGATCACTCCCATCACGTCTTCGGAGGTGACAAACGACATCTCGACGTCGAGTTGCGTGAACTCAGGCTGACGATCGGCGCGGAGATCTTCGTCGCGGAAGCACTTCGCTACCTGCACGTAGCGGTCGAAGCCGGCCATCATGAGGAGCTGCTTGTAGAGCTGTGGCGACTGCGGGAGGGCGAAGAAGGAGCCGTGGTCGAGCCGGCTGGGAACGAGGTAATCGCGCGCGCCTTCCGGTGTGCTCCGGCCGAGCATCGGCGTCTCGACGTCGATGAAGCCGAGGGCATCGAAATGATCGCGCATGATCTTCACGATCCGATGCCGGAGGAAGAGATTTTGCTGCATCGCCGGCCGCCGCAGGTCGAGCCAGCGGTTGGTGAGACGGACTTCCTCGCCGGGGAGCTCCGTGGCCCCCGGCTGGAAGACCGGCGTCTCGGCCTCGTTGAGAACCTCGAGATCGCGGCAGACGACCTCGATCGCCCCGGTGATGAGCTTGGGGTTGGTGGTTCCCTCGGGGCGGGCGCCGACGGTGCCGCGGACGAGCACGACCCACTCCGGGCGGACGGCGCGGGCAGCGGCGAGCGTGGCAGCGGGGCTCTCGGGGCCGATCACGACCTGTGTCCGTCCCCAGCGGTCGCGGAGGTCGAGGAAGATCACCCCCTTGTGGTCGCGGACGCGGTCGATCCACCCGCACAGCGTCACTTCCCGACCGAGATCGTCCGCTCGCAACTCACCGCAGGTGTGACTTCGAAGCACGCCAGAAACCTTTCATGGATGGACAGGGGGGCATGAAGGGCCATGCCGCGCGAACCGCAAGAATACGCGAACGAGCTGCGGAGGTCAGCCCAGGCCCAGCAGCCTCAGGACTGGAAAGCCCCGAGGACGAGGACCACCATCGCCAGCAAGGCGGCGATCCCGGCAAGCGCAGCCCCGGCGAGGATCAGCGTGGGCCCGAGGCCGCCGAGGGCACTGCCGCCAAACACGCCCGCCAGCGACACGCCGGCGAAGAGGATCGTGAGGGCGAGCGCCGACCAGGCCAGGATCTTCGAGAGCATCGGGGTTACCTCTGGGGGGGACGGGACACCGCTGGGGCCGGCGGCAACGTCGCTGCGGCCGCCCCGACCCGCTCCGCGCCGAACTCGAGATGGAGCTGCTGGGCGCCGTCGGCCTCAGGGCTCAGTTCCCGGAACAGCATGCTCGGCTGGATGTCGCGGTTGTGTTGGTATTTCTCGCTCGAGTATTCGGTGATGTCGCCGTGGATCTGGTGAAAGAAGAGCTGGCAGATCTGCACGCCCGGATAGATCTTTACCGGCTGGACGGCAAACATCTCGAGGGTCCAGTAGCCACAGAAGCCGACGTCGCCGAAGCCGGCCGTGACATGGACGAAGAGCCCGAGCCGTCCGATCGAACTGCGCCCCTCGATCATCGGCACGAGGTTGTGGGTCTCGGTCCGCTCGATCGTGCGGCCGAGGTAGAGCTGGTTGGGGGTGAGGACGAGCCCGTCCTCGGGGATCTTCACCCGCTCCACGCGGTTGCTCTTCCGCATGTCGAGCACCACCTCTTCGTAGACGAGGAGTTCGTCGTGGAGGGAGAGGTTGTAGCTGTTGGGGTTGAGCTTCGAATCATCGAACGGGTCGATGCGGATATTGTGGCCGAGTTGCCGGCGGATCTCGTGGCCAGAGAGGATCATGGAACGTTCCCGCGCGGCGTCCGACCGGTCTGTCTCCGAACGCCGCCGGAGTGTACCCCTCCGGAGGGCTCCTTCCCATGCCCTGCCGGCGTTCTGCGGCGGGCGACCTGGCGGCCGGCCGCAGCCGGCACCCCGCGCTGCGGGCAGAGGTCGGCCAGGCCGCAGCCTGCGCAGCGGGGCCGACGGGCGAGGCAGACGGCGCGGCCGTGATCGATGAGCTGATGGCTGAAGACGATCCACTGGCCACGCGGGACGACCGCGACGAGGTCGCGCTCGGCGCCGACCGCGTCGGTGCGGCGCGTGAGGTCGAGGCGCCGGCAGATCCGCCCGACGTGGGTGTCGACGACGATCCCCTCGGCGCGGCCAAACCCGACACCGAGAACGACGTTGGCGGTCTTCCGGCCGACGCCCGGCAGCGTGACAAGCTCCTCGAGCGTCACGGGGACCTCGCCGCCATGCCGCTCGACGAGCCCCTGACAGCAGCCGAGGAGGTTCTTCGCCTTCGCCCGGAAGAATCCGGTGCTGCGGATCACCTCCTCGACGTCCTCCTGTCGCGCGGCTGCCAAGCGAGCGGCGGTCGGCCAGCGCCGGAACAGCTCCGGGGTTACCTGATTGACGCGGCGATCGGTGCACTGGGCCGAAAGGATCGTCGCCAGAAGGAGCTCGAGTGGCGAGCGGAAATCGAGCGAACAGCGAGAGGCGGGGTAGAGCGCTGAGAGCCGCTCGGCCACGGATTCGCCATGCCCGACCCGGGCCTTCCGACTCTTCTGGAGAGCCCGGGGCGGCGTCTTCGCTGGTTCGGCCTGCTCCCGTTGGGGGTCTGGAGTGCTAGGATTCATGTCGTCCCCGGCCGCCGTCCGCGTTGCCCACCCGTTATCCCCCCAATACCGCCGCCGGCGTGAACCGTCCATGGCTTCCGAAACGCCCTACGATCCGCTCTATCTCGAGGGGATCCGCCATTTCAACGCCTGCGACTACTTCGAGAGCCACGAAGTCTGGGAGGAGCTTTGGACCGAGTATCGCGGGGAAGCGCGGAAGTTCTACCAGGGGCTCATTCAGGCCGCGGTGGCACTCTATCATTTCGGCAATGGCAATCTCCGCGGCGCCCGCAAGCTCCACGGCAGCGTCCATGGCTACCTCGAGCCCTATCTCCCCAGCTACCTCGGCCTCGATCTGGTGACGTTCCTCCGCGACTTCGATCGCTGCCTGGCTGAAGTGGTGGCTGACCCTGCGGCGACGGCCGACATTCCCCTCGATCCCGAGCTTCTCCCCGAAATCCACCTCGACCCGTCCCCCACCTGAAGCTCCGATGTCCGACGAACCCCTCGCCTTCGAGCCGGAGCATTTCCAGGGGCTGGCGCGGGTCTTCCCGTTGCCCAACCTGGTGATGTTTCCGCACGTCATGCAGGCGATCCACATCTTCGAGCCGCGGTATCGGGCGCTCCTCGAAGAGGCGCTGGCCACCGATCGGCTGATCACGATGGGAACGCTCCTGCCCTATGAGGGGCCCGACGAGGATGCCCCAGCGCGGCCGACGGTGGCGCCGATTGGCTGCCTCTGCCGGGTTGCCACCCACCAGCGCACCCCCCAGGGCACCTACAACGTCCTCCTCCTCGGCGTCCGCCGGCTGAAGCTCGGCGCCGAGCTTCCCCCGATGCGCCCGTTCCGGGTGTTCGAGGGTGCGATCGTCGAGGATCTCGAGCCTGCCCTCCCCGACGAGGCGGCCGTCACGCTCCAGGCCGACCTCCTCGCCGCCTTCCGCCGGACGCTGCCGCAGATCCCCGATGCCCAGGAGCAGCTCGACCAGCTCATCGGGGCGAAGGTGTCGCTGGGGATGCTTTCGGACATCGTCGCCTACTCCCTCGATGTCGACCCCGACTGGAAGCTGCGGATGCTCGCCGAGCCCGACGTCCTCCGCCGCACCCGAATGCTCGTCAAGGCCCTCGCCGCCCGGACCTCCCGCGGCCAGCGCCCGTTTCCGCCGCCATTCAGCCGGAATTGACCCTGCGGGCCTGAGAATCCGCGGCTCACGGGAGCCACGGCCGCAGCCCCGGACGGGAGTGGTACACTTCGCCTATGACCACGATTCCCCCCGGCGATGTCCCCTCCTGCGGTTCCGACGATCCCGAACTGGCCCGATTCCGCGCCGGCAGCGGAGGGCCTGTCGATCATGCCCGGATCGAGCGGGCCGTGCGCGAGATCCTCTTCGCCGTCGGCGAGGATCCGGATCGCGACGGGCTGCTCGAGACCCCGAAG
>CAJAYZ010000017.1 GCA_903949225.1 uncultured Planctomycetaceae bacterium | reverse complement strand
GGTTTTCGCCACTTCCTCGAGGTCTTCTATCCCAACGCCATCGACCGCACGCCGGGCCGCCCCGCGGGCGACCGGCCGCGCGACGAACGCCCCCGCGACATCGCCCGCTTCCTCGCCGACCATGTGGCCCGGACGCTTGCCGGTGTGCCGCGGGCGGGCCGGCCGATCTTCCTCAAGATCCCCTACCTCGGCCCCGAGGTCACCGAGCAACTCGCCGCCTACGACCGCTCGCTCGTTGTCGGCATCCTCGGCGGCGGCGCCGGGACGACCCACGACGCCTTCGGGCTCCTGGCCGATGCCAAGCAGCACGGCGCCCGCGTCGCCCTCTTCGGCAGGAAGATCAATGCCGCCGAGGATCAACTCGCCTTCGTCCGCCACCTCCGCGCCGTCGCCGACGGCGCCACGTCGGCGGAAGAAGCGGTGAAGGCCTACCATGGCGATCTCCAGAGCCAGGGAATCGCCGCGCACCGCAGCCTCGAGGACGATCTCAAGCGGGCCCCGACGGCGCAGGCTTACGGCGGCTGAACGTTTCCGTCTCCGTCGGTGGCCCCGGACCCTGATCCCCTCCAACGTGACCAATGCCCATGGCAGCCTCCGATGCCCTCCGTGCCCTCGACCTCCCGCTTCCTCCGGCGCCGAAGCCGGTGGGGGCCTACACGCCTTCCTTGAGGATGGGAAACCTCCTCTACACGTCCGGCCATCTCCCCCTCCTCCCCGACGGCTCGCTCCTTCGCGGCAAGGTCGGCGTCGAACTCGATGCCGACGCCGGCAAGGCAGCTGCCCGGCAAGTGGCCTGTGCGATCCTCGCCACGGTCGAGAATGCCCTGGGGAGCGTCGATCGGGTGAAGCGGGTGGTGAAGGTGTTGGGGATGGTGAATTGCACCCCCGAGTTCACGAAGCAGCCGCACGTGCTCAATGGCTGCAGTGAACTGTTCGCCGAGATCTGGGGGCGTGAGGCGGGGATCGGCGTCCGCAGTGCCTTCGGCGTTGCAGCCCTCCCCGAGAACGTCCCGGTGGAGATCGAGGCGGTGTTCGAGGTGGAGTGAGCGGTGATTCGTGTCGGCTGTCGGCAGGCGGCTCCCTGGGAGGCGGGCGCGGCGGCTACGGCGGTTCACCGGCACGCCGATCGCGGTTCTTGAATCGTCGCCATCAACGCCTTATCGTGACCGAGCAAACAGCCAGTGATGATCTCCCACCCGCGAGGATCGTGATGTTCAACGACAAAGTGCTCCTCATCACCGGTGGCACCGGGTCGTTCGGCAATGCCGTCCTCGATCGGGTTCTGCGGCTGCCGCTCCGTGAGATCCGGATCTTCAGCCGAGACGAGAAGAAGCAAGAGGACATGCGGATCCGCCTGGCAAACGACCGGGTGAAGTTCCACATCGGCGACGTCCGCGACTACGTCTCCGTCGAAGAGTCGCTCCGCGGAGTCGACTACGTCTTCCACGCCGCCGCTCTCAAGCAGGTCCCGTCCTGCGAGTTCTATCCCATGGAGGCGGTCCGCACGAATGTCCTCGGCGCCGAGAACGTCCTCCGGGCCTCGATCGCCAACGGGGTTCAGCGCTGCGTCGTCCTCTCCACCGACAAGGCCGTCTACCCGATCAACGCCATGGGGATCTCCAAGGCGATGATGGAGAAGGTGATGGTGGCCAAGTCGCGGCTTATCGATGCCTCGCGAACCGTCCTCTCCGCCACCCGCTACGGCAACGTGATGGCGTCGCGCGGGTCGGTGATCCCGCTGTTCCTCCGGCAGTTGCAAGAGGGGAAGCCGATCACCCTCACCGACCCGGGCATGACCCGGTTCCTGATGTCGCTCGAGGAATCGGTCGATCTCGTTCTCTACGCCTTCGAGCACGCCAAGCCTGGTGACATCTTCGTTCAGAAGGCCCCGGCCTGCACGATCGACGTCCTCGCTCGGGCGATGGTCGAGCTCTTCCGTCCCCAGTCCGAGATCCGCGTCATTGGCACCCGTCACGGTGAGAAACTTTACGAGTCGCTCGTCTCGCGCGAGGAGATGGCCCGGGCCGACGACCACGGTGGCTACTACCGGATTCCCGCCGATGCCCGCGACCTCAATTACGACAAGTACTTCGTCGAGGGGGAGACCGACATCTCCCAGATCGAGGACTACACCTCCCACAACACGAAGCGGCTCTCCGTCGACGAGGTGAAGCAGGTGCTCCTCGGTCTGGAGATCATCCGCAACGCCCTCCCCAAGTGATCCGAGGGTTGGCCATGCGAGTGCTCGTCACCGGTGCGGAGGGATTTCTCGGGCGCAACCTCCGCGTCAGGCTTGCCG
>CAJAYZ010000016.1 GCA_903949225.1 uncultured Planctomycetaceae bacterium | reverse complement strand
GAGCCGCTCGGCTTCGGCCTGGAAGTCTTGGATCGAGCAGAGCCCGCAGCTCTTGCAGAGGAGGCCAAACTCATCAAACGGCGCCGGACAGCGACTCTCCACGCGGAGGCACTTCGGCATCAGAAGCAGGCGACGATGGTAGGGGACGGCGGCCAGAGCATCGCGCCACGACTCGTTGTTGACGAGCACCCCGGCATAGTCGAGATGGATCTCACCGAGACCAACCTCGGCCATCGCCGCGCGGGCCCGGGCATGCAGCTCCTCCATCCGCAGCGGCGGCACCGCCGGCTTGGCGGCAAACCCGCGGCGGATCGCCTCGAGGAGCGCCGTCCGCTCCGGCTTCGTCTGCGGGATCTTCGGATGGGGGGCGCGGGAGCGGATCAGCGACGGCGGGACCGGCGGCGGGAGAATCACCAGCGGCAGCGAGGATCGCACCGGGGCGCCGGGCGCAGCGGCGGCGGAGTCCGTCGTCGTTCGTTCGGCAGTCGACATGCCTGGTCCTCGTGGCGATCCGTTCCTGGCGGGCTCACCGGGCGTTCCCGGATCCCCCCCGCATGTGCCGCGCTCCTTCGGGAGTCTGGCACTGCGAATCCTATCACGTGGAGGGGGATGACGCCGCCGGCCCCATACCCTCGGCCGCAGCCTGCCCGGCGAGCGCCGCTGCGGCCCGTTTGGCGGCTTCGGCCGATTTCCGCTGGATCTCCTCCGGGGAGGGCAGCGCGTCGAGCACTTCTCGGGGAATTGCCGCGGCGTCGGCGAGCTTCGTGAGACAGCGCCGCCGCTCGGCGAGGGCCTGGTCGGCGCTCCTTTCCCGCGAGAAACGGTTCTTCGCCTCGGCCGAGCGTTCCCGGAGGCGGGCGTAGAGATCGCCGCCGAGGAGGGCCGAGATGTCGATCTTCATCTTCTCCCGGCCGACGTCCGTCTGGCTCACCGGAGCCCCGTCGATCGGCCCGGCGTGGTATTTCGGGAACATGATCGCGACTTCGGGGCAGACGCGCGAGCAGGCCGGGCAGTTGACCTTGCAGTTGGAGGGATTCTCGACGCGAAGGCGATGGTCGGCGTCGACCCCGTAGACATCGAACAGGCAAAAGCTCAGGCACTGCATGCAATTGGTGCAGCGGACCGGATCGATGACCGGAAACCACGGCTTCCAGGAATCACCCGCGCCTGGGGTATTGAGCGGCCGATCGGCCCGGGCCCCGTCGACGAGCCCGACGACCTCGGCAGGGGAGCGTCCACTGCAGTCATGGACCTCGACAGTCGCCTCGGCCGCCGTGACCTGCGGCGCTTGTCCGGCGAACCGACCGACGACCACGAACGTCGCGTCATCGGCGGCGGCCGCAGCCCCTTTGTGGGCAAGCGTCACCGAATACCCCCGATCGAGGAGGGCCGCGACGAGCTCCGCCCGCTCCGGGCCGGCGAACGGCTCGGCGCCGCTTCCTTCATAGAGCACCACGCGGGGCTGACGGGTGGCGAGTGTCGTCATCGTTTCTCTCCCTCGGGGGTCGTCGGCGGAAGCTGACCGAGCGCGGCGATCCGGCCGGCCGCCGCCTGCTCGGCCGCAGCATCATCGCGGCCCGCGGCGCTCTCCGCCACGGCGGTTGGGTCTCCGGAGAGCATCCCCGCGAGGACCCGCTCCGCCGGGAGCGTCCGCATGTTGAGAATCTCGACACCCGCCTCGCCGAGCGGGGAATCGGCAAGGTGAAACAGCCCACGGACGGCACGCGGCCAACAAGCGGCGATCCGCAACGTCGTCCCCTCCTTGGCCAAGCCCGACAGATCGGCCAGATGGGGATCGCGGCGGGCCGCCATGTCGCAGAGGTCGGCGACCGCTTCGAAGCCCCGCCCCGATCCGGCGAGCCCCTCGAGCACCGCCCCCTTCACGTCGGCCGGCACCACCTGCGCAAACGCGCAGCGGCAATAGAGCATCCGCACGGTCGGCTCAGTTCCCGAGG
>CAJAYZ010000015.1 GCA_903949225.1 uncultured Planctomycetaceae bacterium | reverse complement strand
CGCGTCGTGTTCACCCACCGGGGAGCATCGCGAAGCGGCGTGTCGGAGATCTTCGTCTGGGAGGAGTGACCGAGGGCCAACGGCAGGTTTTCCGGACAACGCTCGCACGCACGCACCCGTCACGGTGCGTTGGCGGCACCCCGGCGTTATGGCAAACTGATCGCTGGCTCATTCGCTCGTCCACCCGGGGGATTTTCCATGCGTTTAACGCTCGCCGTCGCTCACGGTCTCCTGCTCGCTGTGGCGTTCGCCGGCGGAACGACGGCCGAAGAGCGCGTCGTCATGAGCTATCCGCTTCTCGGCCCCGAGCCGACGCACCGGATCGTTTCCGTCGATGCGGCGAAGCGGCAGCTGCGGATCGAGAAGAAGCCAAGCGTTCGCGCGGGGCTCTTCGAGGGCTCCGGCGGGATCTTGCTGCCCACGGTGGACGGGGGGCCCCTCGACACCCTCGTCCGGATTGACATCGACGAGATCCTCGACGGCGGCGTGGCCGTCGCCACCTTCGGGCCGGGAGCCGCGAAGGTCGTCCGCACGGCCGACGCCATCCTCTTCCGCCCCATGGCCGGAAGGTTCGACGGGGAGACCTTTACCCAGGCTCCGACGAAGGCGATCCGCAGCCTCCCCGATCTCCTCTCGACCGCCGAGGCGAAACCCGGCCCTGGCGAGGCAAGCCCGCTCGAGCGGGCCCGGGCTGCAGCGCGGCGCACGGCCTCGATGAATAATCTCAAGCAACTCGCTCTCGCCTTCCATAACTACCACGATGCCTACAACGCCTTTCCGCCGGCAGCGGTAATCGGCCCCAACGGCAAGCCTTGGCACTCGTGGCGCGTCCTCGTCCTGCCATTCATCGAGGAGCTCGACTTGTACAAGCAGTACGACTTCTCGCAGCCGTGGGATTCGCCGAAGAATCTCGCCGTCGCCGAGAAGATGCCGAAGGTCTTCCGCGATCCGGCCCGCGACGGCCCCCTCGACACCCTCACCGACTACGCCGCGATCACCGGCGAGGCGGCGATCTTTCAGCCCGGTATGGTGACGATGACATCGGCCGATGACTTCCCTGCCTGCCTGACAGCCGGGAAGAAGGTCGGCTTCGCGAGCGTCACCGACGGGACATCGAACACGATCCTGTTTGCTACACTCGATCCCGCCCGGAAAATCCCCTGGACGAAGCCGGAGGATATCATCCTCGACGACGCCTTCCCCGGGATCGGCGAGCCGGCAGGGATCGGCGCGATCCATCCGGTCGAGGGGGGCCATCACACCGCCCTCGTCGCCTTTGCCGACGGGTCGGTGCAGTCGCTCGCCGACTCGATCGACGCCGACACGCTGCGGCCGTTTCTCACCCGAGCCGGCGGCGAACTCGTCGACCGCAGCGACCTCGACGGTCCTGGTGCGGGCCCCGCTGATCCGGACAGACCGCCGCTGGTGAAGGTGATCGCCGCCGACGACGGCACGCTCCGGCTCGAGATCGACTGAATTTTTTCCCTGAAGCATGTGGAGGAATACCAATGCTCCCTGCGCGTCGCTGCGTGGCAGTGATTCTGGCCTGCTTGCTCGTCCTTACGGTCCACCCGGCACGTGCCTGCTGCCCGGCCTGGCGGCCGGGGCAACCGGTGCGGATCGCCAACCAGCAGATCCTCGTCGTTTGGGACCCGGAGACGCGGATGGAGCACTTCATCCGCGAGGCGAAGTTTGCGGCCGGCGCCCGGCAGAAGGGATTCGGGTTTCTCGTCCCTTCGCCGACGGTGCCGGAGATCGCGGCGGCCGACGGCGCCGTCTTCGATCAGCTCAATGACCGAATCAAGCCACGCATCGTCGAGGTTACCCGCTGGAAAAACCACTATTCGCTCCTCGGAGCGCTGTTCGCACGCGAGAGCACGGTACCGGCAAGCCGGGGCTTCGATGCTGCTCCCCCGGCGATGGCGGCCGTCGAAGTGATGAAGACGGCACGCGTCGGCGGCTACGACGCCGCCGTCCTCAAGGCGGCTGACCCCGCTGCGCTCACCGAATGGCTCTCCGACAACGGCTACGACTCCCGGCCGGAGATCACCGACTGGTCGCGACCCTACGTCGAGAAGGGCTGGATGATCACCGCCTTCAAGTATGCGACCGACGCGACGAACATCGACGTCTCGGCCGTACGCTTGTCATTCGAGACCGACGTGCCCCTGTTTCCCTATCGCGTACCAACCGATCAGATCGATCCCGACGCGCCACATCGCAACGTCCTGCGGGCGTTCGTCGTCGGCCCGGGGCGGGCCCAAGGGACGCTCGGCGAGGGGGCCGAGGCCCGCCCGTGGGAGACCGGAAGGCTCGTCTACTCCCATCCGCTCGAGGTCAATGCCTCGTTCCTCGGCGGCGTTCTCCCCGAGGGCACAGCCCGCGGCGCGACCAACGCCTGGCTCACCGCCTTCGAGGACTCCACGTGGCCCTCCGGCACCGACGACCTGACGTTCGCGTTCGACCCGGCCGGGGACCAGTTCCAGCGCGTGAAAAAAAGGTACACCGACCGCGACTGGATCCTGCCTCTCGACGCCATCACGCTGGCCGGCCTCGGCCTGTTCCTGGTCGTCCGCCGCCGCAACTCTCGCTGACCGGCCGGACGGCTATTTCTCCTCCATCACCCACACGCCACTCCAGTCCGGAGGGGGAGGCGTTTCGGTGAGGATCCGGCAGCGCTCCAGATAGAGCTTTGCGGCCTTGTCTCCGGGATTGAGCGCGAGGACCTTCTCAAACAGCTCCCGCGCCGGCCCGAAGGCCCGCGCCCGGTACTTCGCGAGGCCGTCGCGAAAGTGCCCCAGGCACTCGACGAGATGCGGGAAGGTCTCCTCAGTGTGGTGATCGAGGATCTCGTACACGCCCACCGGCTGGGTCTTCCCCTTCACGACTACGAGATCGATATCCCGGGCCCGGTAGGTGCCGCGGAGCTTCTTGTAGGTGTATTCGCTGACGAGGATCTGCGCGCCGTACTGCTTGCAGGCCGATTCCAGCCGGGCGGCGAGATTCACCCCGTCGCCGATCATGGTGTAATCCATCCGCTTCTTCGAGCCGATGTTGCCCGACACGACGACGTCGGTGTTGAGCCCGATGCCGATGTCGATCGGTAGTTTCCCTTCGGCGACACGCTGCACGTTCCAGCGACGGAGCTCCTTGATCATGGCGATCGAGGCCCGCATCGCGCGATCAACGTCGTCGTCATGGGCCACCGGAATCCCGAATCCGGCCATGATGGCGTCGCCGATGAACTTGTCGAGCATCCCTCCCTCGTGCTGGATGCAGTCGACCATCAAGGTGAAATATTCGTTCAGCATCGCCACCGTGCCCTGCGCGCCGAGCCGCTCGGTGTGCGTCGTGAAGCCGCGGATGTCGGAAAACAACACCGTCGCTTCCACCGACTGACCCCCGAGCATGTCGGCGCCAGAGGCGACGAGCTTGTCGGCGATGCCCGGATCCATGTAGCGCGACATCGTCGACTTGAGCCGCTTTTCACTCGAGATATCTTCGATCATGAGCATCGACCCGATCCGCTTGTGCTCGACCGAAGCGAGCGGCAAGACAGTGACGTTGCTCGAGATCGTCTCCTCGCCGAACACGAGCTCGGCATCGATCAACACTTCCGGCGTGCCACTCGCCCCGACGGCCTCGAGCTTTCCGAGTACCCAGGCGTTGCCGCCGGCGAAGAAATCGGCCACCGGCTTGTGGAGCACCTCCGCTGGCGTTGCCCGAAAAATCCGCAGGCCGGCCGCATTGCAGGTGACGATGTTCCCCTTGTCATCGATGGTCACCACGCCATTCGACATCGATTCGAGCATCGCCTCGCTGTAGTTTTTCATGTTCTGCACGTCGGCGAACAGCTTGGCGTTCTCGAGCGCGATCGAGATCTGGGCGGTGAACGCCCGCAGACGCGACTCATCCTCGGCGGTGAACGGACCGCCGCGCTTGTTGAGCACCTGCGTGACGCCGATCACAGCCCCGAGCTTATTTGTGATCGGCACGCAGAGGATGGAGCGGGTGAAATAGCCGGTGCGCTTGTCAAAGGCGGGATTGAAACGCAGATCGGCATAGGCATACGGGATGTTGATCGACTTGCCCGAGGTGAAGACAGCACCGGCGATGCCGAGGTGATTCGGCAGTCGGATCTGCATCGATTCAAGCCCCTGGCCGACCTCCGACCACAGTTCCTGCGTCTGCTCGTCGTGGAGAAACAGCGTGGAACGGTCGGCGTTGAGCAGCCGAGTCGCCTCCCCCATCACCCTGCGGAGCAGCGACCCGAGCTTGATGTCGGCGGTAACCTCCGAGACGATCTCGACAAACTCCATCTCCTGGGCCCGCACCGCCTTCATCCGCTCGATGAACTGGGCCCCCTGCAGGGCGACGGTGCCCTGGGTGGCCATCGCCTCGAGGACCTCGAGGTCTTCCTCGTCGAACGTGCCGTCGATCTTGTTGATCGCCTCGACGACGCCGATGATCTCCCCCTTCACCGTCTTGACCGGCACGCAGAGGATGCTGCGGGTCACGAATCCGGTCTGCTCGTCGTTGGCCCGACTGAAGCGCGGGTCGGCGTACGGATCGTGGATGATCATCGACTCGCCACTGGTGAACGCGTGGCCCGCGATGCCGGCGGTGTTGAGCAGCCGGATCTCGCGCCTGATGTTGCCCTGCGCGACGCGTGAGTAGAGCTCGTTGGTGTCCGGATCGTTGAGGAATAGCGATCCCCGTTCGGCGCCGACCTCCCTGGTGGTCATGTCGACGAGCGCATAGAGAACTTCGTCGAGCGAGTCGTAGGCCGCCATCCGCCGCGACACTTCGAGCAGCAGCTCGACCAACCGGATCCGCCGGGAACGCGGAGAGGGATTGCCCCGCGTCTTGCCGGGGCGATCGGCGGGAGCATTGGTCGCTGCCCGGGGCGTGCCCGAGAGCGAAGGGATCTCGTCGGCTGTCATGGTTCGTTCCTTCTCCGCGTCATGGCTCTCACCGGTCTTGCTGCCGAGCGATCATCGCTGTCTCCAGCCGTTGGCGCAACTCCTGGATCGTGCCCTGCAGCTCGGCGATCTCCGCACGATCCTCGGCCCGTCCCGCCTGGATCGCCTGCGCCCGGGTGGCGAGATCATTGTCGATCTGCCCTCGCAACGTCGCGGCGGTGCTGCGCAGTTGGATGATCTCGTCGTGGCTCTCGAGCCTCGTCTGACGGATCCGTTCGTCCCTGTCGGCCCTCTCCTTCTCGAGCTCCTCGCGGAGGGCGACGACGGTCTGCTTCAGCTGGCCGATCTCCCCGCTGGCATCGGCGGCGGTGGCGGCCACCTGCCGCTGGGTGTCGGCTCGGGCACGCTCGAGCTCGTCGCGCAGCACCACGACGGTGGCCTGAAGCTGGGCCGCCGCGGCGCCGCCCTCGGCGACGGCCCGCTGCACTGCGGCGTCCATCGCCGATCTGGCCGCCTCGAGTTCCCCACGCAAGGCGGAGGCATGGTTTTGCAGATCTCGTATTTCCAGCCGCAGGGGGCTTGAGTCGTCGGAGTCTTTGCCCATCTGCTCTCGTCCCTGCCAGTCGCGCTGATCCGGGTGGAAGGATAGCCCGGTCGGCCGCAGTCCCGCAAACGCATGACGACCAGCGTGCAGGGGCCGACACGTGAGTCGCCAATGCCCCCCGCCCCGAAAGCTGGGAGGAGTGGGGGGGGGTTCCGAGACCAGCGGCGTTCGCTCCTCCCTCCTGTCAAACCCTGCCGATTGATCCTGCGGTAGCGATTGTGCCGGTGTCAGGAAGGGGACTCGACTCCATGGTGGCAGAGTACTGGAACGCTGTGTTGCGCACGGTGGAGGGACAAACGCAGTCGCTTTGGAGTGTCACGCCGCGTCTGGCAGCGTTTGGCATCGTCCTCGCCTGCCTTACAGCGGGAGGTGACAGGGCACTCGGCCAAGGTGGCAACTTCGACGGCTTCGGCTACCTCAACGAAGGTGCCCCGGGAGGCCCGCCAGCCGCCGCACCGGCAACTCCAGCGCTCTCGGCCGACGACTGGGGGCCGGTGCCGACCGACCACCTCTCGCTTGCCAACGCCGCGCCGGTCCTCTATCCGTTCTTCAACAACGGCCCCGTCTTCGGTCTCCCAGGCACCGTCACCGGTGGCTTCTGGGAGCGAACACAACTCACCGGCGACTGGGGCGGACGGCGTACCGACCTCGCCCGCCGCGGCGTGTTTTTTGACGTCTACACGACCAGCGCCTATCAGGACATCATGTCGGGTGGCCTCGAGCCTGGCGACTGGTTTGTCCAAAACACGCAGATGTCGATCAACATCGATACCGGCCGGGCCGGATTGTGGGACGGCGGCCTCATCCACTTCACGACCCAGGCCCGCTACGGCGGCAATCCTGCCGAGACGTTCAATTCGGGGTCGAGCGTCCCGACTTACACCGGCCTTCTCCTTCCCGATCCGCTCGCCTACTCGACGATGCTCCCCAGCGAGTACTTCCTTGTTCAGGGATTGAGCGAACAGACGAGCCTCGTCGTCGGCAAGATCAGCGACATCTTCATCCCCGATCAGACGCTCTTCGCCGACAGCTCCAAGTTCTATTTCGCCAACTTCGCTTTCAACAAGAATCCGATCACGACGAACTTCTACAATCCCACAGCCTGGGCCGTTCTTGGCGTGTGGGCCCCGAGCAAGCAGCTCGCCTTCGCTGGCGGCGTCCTCGACCCCAACAGCCGCGCACAGAATCTCGCGACCAACGCCTTCGACCGGGTAAACCTCTACTTCACCGCCGTCGCCTCCTACGAGGTCGCCGGATTGCCTGGCCAATTCAGCCCGGCGTTCAATTGGTCGAATCAATACCAGCTCGACCTCACCAACCCCTACGGGGCCCTCTCCCCCGGACAGATCCCCCAGGCGGTCGGCTACCTCCTCGGCAGCCCCGACTCGGCCGGCCTGCCGATCAACAATTCCTCGAGCAGCTGCTTCCTGATCGCTAACGCCTCGCAGTATCTCTACGTCGCCGATGCGCCGAAGGAGGTCGCCACGAAGCTCAAGAGCGGCGTGCCGCTCCGCGGTGTCGGCGTTTTCGGCCGCGCGGGCTGGGCGCCCCAGCAGACCAACACAATCACCGGCGACGGCAGCGTCGCCCTCTTCGCCCGTGGCCTCGCCGAGTCGCGGGCCTACGACAGCGTCGGCGTCGGCTGGTACATGAACGGCATCAGCCCCGACCTCCAGAACCAAGTGCGGAACTACACCGGCGGCGCTCTGAACGTGAAAAACGAACAGGGAATGGAGGTGTTCTACGACTACGCCATCACGCCGGCCGTGCGGCTCATCCCCAGCTACCAGCACATCTGGAACCCGCTCTCCGGCGTCGCCGTCGGCAACGACCACACCGACCTGTGGATGATGCGCGGAACTGTCGTGTTTTGACTTCATGCCCGCGGGGCCATCCATGGCCCCCGCGGGCTTGGGCTCGTCGGAGGGGCAGCCAAGGTGCCCCTCGACTCGCGGGCGAGCGTACCTCCGGACGCCCGCGGCCGCTCGCTTCGCGGCGGCGGGTGGGGAGCACCGAGCGGGCCGCAGGGAATCTGCTCTGGCTTAGGCGTCCCGGTGGGCTTTCACGTAGTCGAAGAGGGACTTCGACGCGAGGCTCATGATGCCGCCACCGTCGGAGCGGTCCTCGATCCCGAAGCACTCGACGAGGCCGTAGATCTTCCCCTCGCGGGCCAATTGCGACGGCCCGTGCGGCATCACCGGGGCTGTCGTGGCAACGTCGTCCCAGCCGGTGGTATCGGGCATCGAGTTCATGATGGTCGGATGGCGATCGACGTGCGAAGGCGTGTGGCTGAACTCCACCGCCGGTGCGATCCGGGTAAAGATTCCCGCCGGAGACGGCTGGTCGATTCCATGCTCGACGAGGTCCTTGATCCGCACCGGCTCGTAGGGCTCGGCGTCGAGCGGCTCGACAAAACTCGGCGCCAGCGACGAGCACCGGGAGAGTGACGAGGCGACGTGGTAATAGCCGCCGCGCAGTTCCCGCTCGGCAAGCGCGGCCACGACGCCGATCGCCACGAGATAGCCGGTGATGTAGTCGTTGATGAGCGCCGGCACGACCGTCGGCGCCTCCATGCCGGTGGAATGGACGTGGATCGTGCCGCTCACGGCCTGCGCGATCTGCTCGAAGCCGGGCCGCTCGCCCCAGGCCGTGCCCAGCGGGAAGCAGGAGAGGGAGGCGCGGACGAGGTTGGGATTGATCACACGCAGCCCCGCGTCGTCGAGCCCCATCCGGTTGAGGACGCCCGGCCGCTGGCCGTCGATGAGAACGTCGGCCGTGGCGAGGAGCTCGTGGAAGCGAGCCTTGCCACGCCGCCCCTTGATGTCGAGGAGGATGTTCTTCTTGCCCCAGCTGGCATCCATCCAGATCGGCAGCACCCAGTCGCCCATCGGCGGCTGCACCTTGATCACGTCGGCCCCCTGCTCGGCAAGAAACCGGCCGCAGTTCGGCCCGGCCACGACGTGCGTGAGCTCCACCACCCGCACCCCCTCGAGCGGCCGGTGCTTCGCCTTTCCGAGGAGCCGCTTCTTTTCGCTGCCCGATCCTTCGAAGTCGATGAGCGGACGCTTGAGCACTTCGGCCCCGACCGGATGCGCGGCCCACTCCTCGGGCGTGCGCACGATGCCGAGCGGAAGGTGCTTCGCGATCGCCTCGTCCTCATGCTCCTGGGCCGTCTTCTTCTCGACCGCCGCCTGAATCCCCTGGGCCGTGTTGACGCAGTTGAGCGCGACGAGCAGCCGGTCGCGGAGGTGCGGATGGAGGCCGATCATCGTCACGTGCCGGCCATCCTTCGCCCGGAAGGTGCCGTTGTCGGGGTTCACGCCCCAGGTGTCCATGATCGTGCTGTAGCCGTTTTGAAAGTGCAGTTGCAAGCTGTTGAGGAGAAGGCCGCAGCGACGCCTGTCGAGCTTGAGCGTCTGGCTGGGGAGGCCGCGGATCGTGCCGAGATGCTCGACGACCGAGCCAAACGCCGCCATGACGCCGGCGGCATAGTCGTGAGCCTTCACCGGACTCTTCACGTAAGAGATGCCGGGGGCGACCGTGACCTTCTTGGCGTCGAGGGCAAACGGCAGCGGGGCGGCGACCGCGTCGTAGGCGTGGCGCTGCTTGGGGGTGAGAGACATGCGGGTCTTCCTGGGTGAGGGAGGAGGCCAGGCCACACGAATGCCTAGCGGGAAAAGTTAATTCGGGACGGACGGCGCGGAAGTCGTCACGAACAGAGCGCCTCAGCATCAAGCCGACCGGGCCGCCATCATACGTCGCCAACACCCCCCCCCCGCGGAAAACAGCGGTCCCCGGGTCACTTCGCCGGCGTGGCCCGCCCGACCATCTCCGGCTGCTTCATCGGGCCGAAGCCGACGTTGTTCTCCGTTGCCATCCGCAGATCTTCG
>CAJAYZ010000014.1 GCA_903949225.1 uncultured Planctomycetaceae bacterium | reverse complement strand
TGCCGCGAAGCGGGTGAAGAACGCCGCGGGCAAGTGCGGGAAGGTCGTCTGCGACGGCCATCTCGACTACGAGGCCTTCCGCCTCGGCGATGACGAACCGTGCGTGGTGGCGGCGATCGAAGCGGTCCGAGCCGTCGGACTGAAGCCGCGGACGGAAGTCTCCAACGGCGGCCTCGACGCCAACTGGATGGCGGTCAACGGCGTGCCCACCGTGACGCTCGGCTGCGGCCAGATGGAGATTCACACGACGAAGGAGCAACTCGATCTCGAGGCCTACGAGACGGCCTGTACAGTGGCACTGCGGCTGGCCGTAGGGGGGTGAGCATGGCCGCATCCCCGGGGGGGCGTTGGGCGACGATCGGCCTCCTCGCCGCCGCGACCTTCGTCGTATTCATGCCGGCTCTGACCGGCGATTTCGTCTACGACTCGCGGCTCCAGGTTCTCACCGATCCCTTTCTCCAAGACGCTGCCAACTGGCCGGCCGTGCTCAGCGGCCGCGTCCTCGGCATGGACGTCCTCGACTTCAACCGGCCGGCGATGCTTGCGTCGCTGATGCTCGACGCCGCGATCTGGGGAAAAAGTCCGTTCGGCTACCACCTCACGAGCGTCCTCCTCCACGTGCTCAACGTGGTGTTCGTCTGGCTCCTCCTCGATCGGCTCCTCGTCGGTCGGGCCGGGGCCTCGGCCCCCGAGCGTGGGCTGCTCACGCCGGCGGTCATCGGAGCGCTCGTCTTCGCCGTTCATCCGGTCGTCACCGAGACGGTCTGCGAGCCGAGCTACCGGGAGGATCTCCTCGTCGCCACCTTCACCCTCGCCGCGCTGGTCATCGCCCTCGCCATCGCGCCGAGCCGCGCCCCGGTTCAATCCCGCGACGTGACGGCGGAATCAGCGACCGGCACTGCTTGGCGCGTTGCAGCATGCGTGGGCTGCGCCCTGCTGGCCGTCGCGAGCAAGGAATCGGGGGTGGTACTGCCGCCGCTGCTGCTGGTCGCCTGGGGGCTCTTTGGCCGGAACGAGCCGCGGCGATTCTGGGCGCCGGCGATCGGCGGCACGGCGCTTGTCGTGGTGGCGTTTCTCGCCGCCCGATTCCTCCTCGAGCCGGCGGAATCGAGGATCTTCGGCAAGCCTGTCCCCCTCGGCGGATCGCTTCAGGCGGCGTTGGCGATTCAACCGCGGATCCTCGCCCTCGACGCCCAGCTCATCCTTTGGCCCTTCAACCAGAGCGCCGACTACCAACTCTCGTCGCTCGATCACCTTCCCCTGCCCCGCTCGATCCTCATCCTCGCGCTGCTGACCGCGGCGCTCGCCTGGGGGGCCCGGCACGATCGGCGGATCGGGTTCGCTGCCGCGCTGATCGTCCTCTCGATCCTCCCCGTGGCTAATCTCTGGCCGATCTTCCAGCCGGCTGCCGACCGCTATCTTTACTTGCCTCTCGTGGGGGTGGCGACCATCGTTGCGAGCCTCCTCGACAGGCCGTGGTGGCCGGTGGGGTCGGCGGCTCGCCGTGGGGCGGTGGTGGCCGCCATGGTCGCAGTCGTGCTCCTCGCCGTGGGGTGCGTTCGCCGCGAGGCCGCCTGGCACGATCCAGTCGCGCTCTGGCAAGACACGGCCCGCAAGGCGCCGAATTCATTCACGGCCGCGTGGGGGCTCGGTGAGGCGCTGTTTGACGCCGGGAGGCCAAAGGAGGCGGAGCGGATCGCCCGTAAAGCGGTGAAACTCTCCGGCGGCGAGGACGGAGGCGCCTGGGCGACCCTGGCGGTGATTGTCGCTGATCAAGGGCGGATGGCCGAGGCCCAAAGCCATCTCTCCCGCGCCCTCGCTGCCGATCCACTGCTGGCCGACCCCGACCAGCGTGTGGCAGCGCTGGCCATGGAGCGTCCCTGGGCTGAGCGGCTGAAGCGGCTCCTCGCGGCCAAGCCGGCGGCAGCGTCCCCCTGATCGCCGGCCACCTGTCGGCCCGAGCGGTTCTCCTCCACGGCCTGCGGTGCTATTCTCCCCAGGACGCCGTCCCCCCACCCGGGCAGGAACCAACGCCATGCTCCGCCATCTCGCCGGTGCCCCCCTCCTTGCCGTGGTCGCCACGATCGCCATGCTCGCATCCCCTCTCCCAGCAGCGCCGCCGAAACCCGTAGCCACCGTCGAAGGGGTGACGGAGTACACCTTCGACAACGGTGCCCGGCTCGTGCTCTTTCCCGACCCGTCGCGACCGACGATCACGGTCAACATGACGGTGCTCGTCGGCTCGCGCCACGAGGGCTACGGTGAGGCAGGGATGGCCCACCTCCTCGAGCACCTTGTCTTCAAGGGAACGCCGACCTTCCCGGAGGTGCCGAAGGCGCTGCGCGACCATGGCGCCAGCTTCAACGGCACGACAAACGTCGACCGCACGAACTACTTCGAGACCCTCCCCGCCAGCGACGAAAACCTCGACTTCGCCATCCACCTCGAGTGCGATCGGCTCGTCAACAGCTTCATCAAGCGGGAGGACCTTCTCTCCGAGTTCACCGTTGTCCGCAACGAGTTCGAGCGCGGCGAGAACAGCCCGGAGCGTGTTCTCTCGCAGCGCGTTCAGGCGGCAGCCTACGAATGGCACAACTACGGCAAGTCGACGATCGGCAATCGTTCCGACATCGAGCGGGTGCCGATCGAAAACCTCCGCGACTTTTACGAGCGCTTCTACCAACCCGACAACGTCGTGCTGATCGTGACGGGGAAATTCGAGCCGGCCAAGGCCCTCGAACTGGCGACGAAATACCTCGGCTCGATCCCGAAGCCGACGCGGCGGCTGAATGCCACCTACACCGAGGAACCGGCCCAGGACGGCGAGCGGACGGTGATCCTCCGCCGCGTTGGCAAGGTCGGTGCGCTGATGGCGGCCTATCACATGCCGGCGTCGGCCCACGCCGACTGGGCCCCCCTTTCGATGCTCGCGAGCATCCTCTCGGAAGACAAGATCGGGCGGCTCGAGAAGAACCTCGTCGAGCCCGGCATCGCCACGAGCGCCACGGCCTTCGCCGATGACGCCCATGATCCGGGGCTGTTCTCCTTCATGGCCCAGCCGGCCGAGGGGAAGCTCGAGGAGACGCAAACCGTGCTCCTCGGAATCGCCGACAAGGTGGGAGAGACGCCGTTCACGTCCGAGGAACTCGACCGGGCGAAGGTCCGGGCGAAGCGGGGCTACGACAATGCGATCGCCAATGCCGCCTCGATGGCCCAGGCGCTGTCGTCGGCCGCGGCCCTGGGGGATTGGAGGCTGTGGTTCCTCCAGCGCGACCGGATCAGCGCCACGACCATCGATGACGTCAACCGGGTGGCGAAGACCTACTTTCATCCCCACAACCGCACCGTGGGGATCTTCATCCCGGCCGACTCTCCCCAGCGGCTCGCCGTACCGGCGGTCGAGTCGATCGCCGATCTCGTCAAGGATTACAAGGGCGGCAGTGCGGTCGAGGCGGGGGAAGAGTTTGACCCCAGCCCGGAAAACATTGAAGCCCGCACGCGCGTCATCGACCTCGACGGCGTGAAGGTGGCGCTGCTCCCGAAGAAGAACCGTGGTGAAACGGTCACCTTCTCCCTCACCCTCCACTACGGCAACGAGCAGTCACTGGCCGGCCTCGCCACAGCCAGCGGCATTCTCCCGTCGCTGCTCATGGCGGGAACGAGCAAGTACGACCGACAGCAGCTCAGGCAGAAGTTCGACGAACTCGGCGTCCGGATCGGGGGTGGCGGTCGCCGCGGCGGACGTGGCGGCAGCAGCGGCGGTGCCGGCGTGCTCTCGTTCGGCATGGAGGCGAAGCGGGCCACGCTGCCGGAGGCGATCCGGCTCCTCGGCGAGGTTCTCCGCGATCCCGCCTTCCCGGCCGACGAGCTCGAGCAGATGCGAGCCCAGTCGCTCGCCGGGCTGGCCCAAATGCAGAGCGAGCCGCAGATGCTCGCCGGCGTCGCCCTCGGCCGCGCGCTCTCCGACTACCCCAAAGGTGACGTGCGGTACGCCCGCACCGTCGAGGAGAACATCGCCGACCTCAAGGCCGTCTCGCTCGATGATGTGAAGACGTTGTGGCGTGACCAACTCGCCGCCGCCTCCGGCGAGGTGGTGATCGTCGGCGACTTCGACACCGAGGCGGCCGTCGCGGAGGTCCGGGCGGCACTCGCCGGCTGGAAGAGCACGACGCCCTACGAGCGGATCGATCGGACGGTGAAGGCGGACGTGACGGGAGCCAAGGACGACATCCTCACCCCCGACAAGGCCAATGCCGTGTTCACCGCCGGGCTCGCCTTCCCCCTCGACGACGATTCCCCCGACGAGGTGGCCCTCGAGATCGGGAATTTCATCCTCGGCGGCGGCGCGCTCTCCAGCCGCCTCGGCGACCGGATCAGGCAGAAGGAGGGGCTCTCCTACGGCGTGACGTCGTCGGTGTCGGTCCCGTCGCGCGGAGACGACGCCCGGTTCACGATCAACGCGATCACCAATCCCGCCAACATCGACGCAGTCGAGGCTGCGGCGCTCGAGGAACTGAAGCGGTTCCTCCAGTCGGGCCCCAGCGAACAGGAATTGTCAGACGCCAAGACGGCCTGGCTCGAGGCCCGCAAGACAGGCCGCTCGTCCGACGGCTCCATCGCCGGCCAACTCGCCGCGAATCTCGATCTCGGCCGAACTTTTGCCCGTGTGGCGGAGGACGAAAAGCGGGTGGAGGCGCTGACACCGCAGCAGGTGCAGGATGCCTTCCGCCGCCACATCGATCCCGACAAGCTGATCATCATCCGCGCCGGCGACTTCAAGAAGTGATAGCCGCCGCCCTGGGCCCATCGGCTCGCCCCGGCGCGGGCTTGGTGCTGGTGGCTGGAAGTGCCGCGCTCACCCTGCTGGCCTTCCTCAGCCCCGCTGCTGCCCGGGCCGAGGGAGATCTTGCCCTCCGCGCGACGCTCGACGAAGTCCGCGCCAGGCATGACGTCCCGGCGCTCTGGGCGGGGCGCTTCCACGCCGACGGCCGTCGGGTATTTGCGGTGAGCGGCGCCCGGAAACATGGCGAAGGCGATCCTGCCCGCCTCGACGATCTCGTTCACATCGGATCGTGCACCAAGGCGATGACGGCAGTGATGGTAGCCCGACGGTGTTCCCGGGAGACGCTCACCTTCGACACCACGCTTGCCGAACTGTTTCCTTCCGTCGGCACGGGCGATGGTGGGACGCTCGCCGCATCGGTGTGGGGCGAGGTGACCGTCGACGAACTGCTCCGGCACACGAGTGGCGTCCCCGCCAACCCCGATTGGTGGGCCCTCCATCGAGCCCATCCTGGAGATCCGGTCGCGGCGCGACGCGCGCTCCTCGAATGGCTGCTTTCCCAAGAACGCCCCGCGGAGCCAGGCTTTCTCTATTCGAATGTCGGCTACGCCCTCCTCGGCCACATTGTCGAATCGATCGAGGAGAAGCCTTGGGAAACACTCGTGTCCGACGAAGTCTTCCAGCCGCTCGGGCTGACGACGGCCGCCTTCGGCCCCCTCCCCCCGGAGGGCGCCACGGGAGCCTGGGGGCATGTTGTCCGTGACGGCGTCACCGAGCCGGTGCGGATCGACAATCCCCCGCCGCTCGGCCCTGCCGGCCGCGTTCATCTCACGATCGCTGATTGGTCGCGGTTCGCCCTCGCCTTCACCGGGGAAGAGAACAACACCGACCGGGCCCACCTCGGCGTCTCCCCACCCGATTGGGCCCGGCTGCTCGAGCCGCGTGCTGGCGAAAACTATGCCGGTGGATGGGGCCTCCACGATCGGCCCTGGGGGGGCGGGCGCGTGCTCTCCCACTCCGGTTCCAACACCACCTGGTATTGCGTCGCCTGGGTCGCCCCGGGGCGCGACTTCTGCCTCCTCGGGGCCACCAACACCGGCGCTCCGGCGGCGGGAAAAGCCTGCGACGAGGCGGTCTCAGCCTGCCTCGATCCGCGGCTGCTTCCCTTCGACGACGCTGCGGAACGTCGCTGAGCGGGACGGGGACTTGCGGCCCCGGCAGCGAGCGGGTCGATTGGGAGTCTCCCGGGGCGTCCGCCAACCGCGAGCGCCGTCCGAGGAGTGTGATGGGAAGGAGTCCTGCCGATGCCCCGCCGTGCCTCTGCCAAGTCTTCTCCAGCCGGGGCCGGAATGGCATCCGCCGCTGCGGCCCCGTTGGCTGAAGCCGCCCTCCCCGCAGCCCCTGAGGTTGTCATCCCCTACGACACCCTTCTCGAAGGCGACTGCCTCGAGTCGTTGGCCGGTCTTCCCGACAGCTGCGCTCACCTCGCCTTCGCCGATCCACCGGTCAACATCGGCTACGACTACGACACCTCCGACGACCGCCGCTCCGCCGACGATTACCTCGCTTGGTCGAAGCGATGGATGGCGGAGATCGTCCGCGTCCTCCGCCCCGATGGCACCTTCTGGCTGGCGATCGGCGACGAATACGCCGCCGAGCTCAAGGTTCTGGCGAC
>CAJAYZ010000013.1 GCA_903949225.1 uncultured Planctomycetaceae bacterium | reverse complement strand
CGTGTAGAACGGATGGCCGGGAGATTTCGGCAGGTCCGAGGCCACGACGAAGGCCTCCAGCTGCCGCTCTCGACGTCGCTTCCCGAGTGCCATGCCCCCTCCTGGGTCTGTCTCCGATCAAGCCGAAGCCGATGGCAGCAGTTTAGCGCCCTCGCCGGGCCTGTGAAGCCGACTTTGGCCACGGCCTGATAGAGACCCAAGCAATCCTCTACGTAGCAACCATGAGTTGTCGGGAGTCGTAGCAGGCGGGCAGCGGGTGAGCAAAAGTCTGCCCGTCCCTCTGTGCTGGCCCGTCGATCCCCCACGCCCGCTCACCTCTCCCATCGACCAGCATTTCTTGACCCCCGTTGCCCGTCTTGGCAGCAGACAGCTCGATGGTCGCCCCGGTGCCTGATCGCCTGTCCTTGGCCCCACCAACCCTGGCCAGCCAAGGGCTTTTTCTGACCGTGCCGCTCGTTCAGTCCGCCCAATCAGCGGTCAGAAGGCCAACTCGATCAGGCCATGAGCGTGATACGCCGACGCCACGCCGCCCATCAAGCCGCACGGGTCCGCCGCCGTGCCTTCAAGGCCACAACCGCCCCACCCAAGCAAGCAAGCACCCAGGTCGAGGGCTCGGGGACGATCGTCAGCCGGCCGCTGGAAGGATCGAACACGAGATACTGCCCCCGTGACGTGTCGGGGGTGTACCAGTTGCCGTTGGCGTTGTGCCCGAACGTCAGCCCGGAATAGCTGCTGCTCCCCGCCGCTGTCGGCGCTGCGGATGCTCATCCTCACGCACCTTCCGGCGGTGGGCATCGGCGGCGCCGCCACGGCCGCGGTGTTCCTGATGGCCACCAAATCGGCCCGAATGGTGACGGCGATGTGACTGATCACGGCGAGCGTCGAGCCCCGTCGCCGCGGCGGCTTCATGTCGGTCAGCGCTTCGGTGCAGCACCTCGCCAGCGGCCTGGGGACCACGATCGGCGGGCTGATCGTCGAGGGGGGGGCGCTCCGGTGCCGGCATGCCCCCGCCATCAGCGTCGGCGTCGACGCCGGTATCCTGAAGGGGCCATTGCCGCACAGCCCGAAGCGGCGGGCCGAGGGGCCGAAGCTCGACGAGCCGAAGCGCTGGCTGGCGGTGCATCACGGAGAACAGACTGCATGAACCGAAGCGTTTTGATCGGCATCGTCTGCCTGCTGCCGCTCACCGTTGTCGCCGCCGAGCCGAGGTGCCCTACCACGATCGCAGAATTGTTTGCCGACTTCGATCCCCGGAAAGAACCCCTCGACGCCAAGCTGTTAAGGGAATGGGAGACCGACGGGATCGTGACCCGCACCGTCACGTTTCACGTCGGCACGTTCAAGGGCACCCCGGCACGACTGGCCGCGTTTTACGCCTTCCCGAAGGGGGCGAAGCAGGGGGCTGCTGTCCTCCATCTGCATGGTGGCGGGCAGCGCGCGGCGCTCCACGAGGCCGAGTTTTACGCCCGGCGGGGATACGCCTGCCTGTCGGTGAACTGGGGCGGGAGGGAGATGGAAGGGGCCGTGAACGGCGACCCGAACACCGATTGGGGGGCGGTCGACCCGACGCAGCAGAACGTGCCGGGCTACTTCTCCCTCGCGCCCGGCGACAACACCCTCGACCCGTTCGATTCGCCCCGAAACAACAATTGGTACCTGCTCACCCTCGGGGCCCGACGGGGCCTGACGTTTCTGGAGCAGCAGCCGGAGGTCGACCCCGACAAGCTCGGTGTCTATGGACACTCGATGGGGGGCAGCCTGACCGTCTACGTCGCCGGCAGCGACCGCCGGGTGCGGGCCGCGGCACCCTCGGTCGGCGGATCGGGCTTCCGCACGCAGCCGTGGCCGCTGCTCCCGCAGGTGACGCTGGAGACGCCGAAAGGCGACGTGACCGCGTTTGAGGCGACGCTGGGATTCGAGTCTTACGCCCCGCACATCAAAGCGCCGCTCCTCTGGCTTGGCTCCACCAACGACTTCCACGGCATCATGGACGACACCTACCGCACCGGCGCGCTGATCCCGCATGAGAATGTCCGTTACGCCTTCACGCCGCACATGAACCACCGCTTCACGCCGGAGTTTGCCGTCACGAGGCCGCTGTGGTTTGACCAGCATCTCAAGGGGACCTTCACCTTTCCGAAAACGCCCCAGACTCAGCTGAGCTTGGAGACGACAGACGGTGTCCCGAGGCTGGAAGTCTGGCCCGACCGGCCGCAAGAGGTGGCCGAGGTCGACGTGTGCTACTCGATCGATCCCGATCCGCGGGCGCGATTCTGGCGGTCGGCAAACGTGGCGAAGTTGGATGACAAGCTGTGGACCGGGCGGCTGCCGATCATGAGCGTCGACCAGCCCCTGTTTGCCTTTGCCAACGTGGTTTACAAGG
>CAJAYZ010000012.1 GCA_903949225.1 uncultured Planctomycetaceae bacterium | reverse complement strand
CCGGCTGTATCGGCTCGCGCGCGGCCAGCTGAGCGCGGAGAATCTCGGGCGTGGCATCCGACGGATCGCGCCCTACGGCAGCGCGGGCCGTAACCCGATCGCGGAGGAGACTGGCAGGCAGATCGATCTCGAGCCAAACGATCCTCGTGCCGGTGTCGCGGGCCACCGCCGCGAGGAGATCGCGCTGAGAGCGGGTGTTGCAGGTGGCATCGACGACAACGCTCGATCCCGCTTCGAGCAATCCGCGCGCGAGCATCGCCAGACGCTCGTAGACCCGCCGCGTCGTCTCCGCCGCATAGAGGGCCCGGGCCGCGTCGTCGTCGCCCGGCCGTGCGGTTGCCGCCATCGAGAACAGCCGCTTCCGTTCGACGTCGCTCCGCAGCCGCACGGCGGCAAACGCTCCGACACACTCCGCGGCGAGCGTCGTCTTCCCCGATCCCGACACGCCGGTCGTCACCAAAAGGAGCGGCGGCGACCCTTCCGCCAACCGCTCGGCCAGATCGAGATAACGGTCGCCCTCGCGCCTCGCGGCGGCCACCGCCTCCGGCGGGCAATCAGCCTGTGCCGAGCGGATCGCCGCCACGGCGGCGCGAACGACCGCCCGGGCGACGCGGTGAACGGGGAGCACTGAAGCGGCGGCCCTGTCGTCGGCGGCCTCCATCCAGGCGCTGGTCACCTGGGCGGCCAGATCGGGCCGGCCGCGGCTGTCGAGATCCATTGAAAGAAAAGCGATGTCGCTGGCGACGTCGATCCAGCGTAAGTCGGGATTGAACTCGATCGAGTCGAAGGCGACGGGATGGCCGTCGAGGAGGACGAGATTGGCCAGATGGAGATCGCCGTGGCACTCGCGGATCCGCCCGGCGCTGATCCGCGCTTCGAAGGAGGCTTCGTCGCGGGCCAGTTTCCCCTCGAGCCAGGCCTCGATCCAATCGGCCCGGTGGGCGGCGTCAGGCCGGTGACGGCGGATCTCGTCGAGATTCATCCGGAACACCTTGCGGAGCCGCCCGGGGCTGCCGTGGCCACTCTCCGCAGAGGCGACGGCCTGCCCGGCCTGGACCGTGGCGATCGCCTCACCGAGTTCCCGACACGCGGCCGTATCGATCCTGCCTGACTCGAAGCGGGCATCGAGCCGATTGGCTTCGTCAAACTGGACGAGCTTTACCGCCCACTCGATTGGCTCGCCAGCGCCGTCGACATGGGGCGCCTCCGGCGAGCCGGTGATCGGCACCGCTTCCAGGTACAGCTCCGGTGCGAAGCGGCGATTGAGGCGGATCTCCTCGGCGCAGAAATGCTTGCGCCGGTCGAGCGTGGAGAAGTCGAGAAACTCGAGCTTGCACGGCTTCTTCACCTTGTAGGCAAACGGCCCGGTGAGAAACACATACGAGATGTGGGTTTCAATGAGCTTGATGGGGCCGACCGGATGGGGATAGGACGCCGGCTCGAGAAGCTTCTCGATCAGGGTAGGTCTTCCGGACGCCCCAGACATCAAAAGACCTCATGCTGGCGGGGAAGGGGGGGCGGGGAGGTCGAGATTGAGGAGCGTACGGTCGGTCACTCTGCCCCGGAATCAGCGGGAGGCGTGGCCGTCTCCTGGTAGAAAATCTCCAGCCACTTGCCGTCGCGGCGGACGTAGAGGGATGACGATTCGACCCCGCTCGTCGAGAGCGCCTTTCCCTTGTGCACCCCCTCGAAGCTGGCCCGGTAGAGCACCATCACGGCGTTCTCGTTGATCCGCAGCAGACTCACGTCCCCCATCGTGTATTTGACGAGGTGGAAGTCGTCCATGTTCCGGATGAACTCCTCCCGGCCGGCGACCGTGCCATCGGCGAAGAAGCCCTTGAACTCCGGCGCCATGTACGTGCGGAAGAAATCTTTGTCGTCCTTGAGCGTGGCTTCCCAACTGGACCGCTCGAGTGCCGTCAGTTCGGCCAGCAACCGTTCGTCGCCAGGGGTCTGGGCACTGGCCACGGCGGAAACGGTCGCCGACAGGAGCAGCGCCACGACGAACAGCAGTCGCATGGAAGACCTCGGGGGTGGAAGGAATGGCGTTGGTCGGCAGGCTTGTCATACCGATTGAATGCTTCTGCCATCCTCGGAGGACGGGCCAACGGGGTCAATGCCGGGGCCGGGCGTTCTGCGCCCCAAGTAAAAAAACAGCCCCTTCGGCCCTGACAATCGAAGAATCACTTTCATCGAAGAATACCCTCGGCCGATCGGCCCCCTCTCCATCGCAGCGTTCGGGAAGGCCACCGACACAAGCCGTATGCGCTCGACGGGGTAACGCGCTTCCGTGCCGGCGGCTTGCCCCCCGTTCGGGGAGCGGCCAAGATGGCTCCCAAAAGGAGTCCCGCCCCGATGCCGACGTGGCCCGATATCGTCTTCTGGATGCTGACGGCGACCTCGACGCTGTGGGCAATCATGCAGGTGCGTCAAGGCATCGTGCAGCGCGGTTGGCTCGTCGTCTTCGCGACGATCATGGCGGTCGCGTTGGTGGGGAGGGTCCTCGGCCAACCGTTCGTCATCGGCGTCGCCGGGGCGCTATGGCTCGTGTTCGTTTGCCTACCGTCGATCCTCTCAAATGCCAGTACCCGCCAGGTGATCCGCGAGCGGTACGGCCCGGCGAAGCGGCTTGCCGATCTTGCCGCCTTGCTTCACCCCGCCGACGGCTGGCCCGGGGCTTCCCGGTTCATCGACGCGGTCGCCCTCACGGCACGGGGGGATGAGGATGGAGCCGTCGCCCTCCTCGAGCCCCTCTGTCGACTCGGGAACATGGTCGGTCAACGGGCCAACCTTCTCCGTTGCCGGCTGACTCAAAGCTGGGCAGAGATCCTCGCCTGGTCGGCGGCCAATCCGGGAATGGTCGAGCGCGATGTCGAACTGCTCGCCGCAGTCATCCGCGCTCTCGGTGAGACGGGGGACAGCGCTGGAATGGTCGACCTTTACCGCCGCCATCGAAAGCGAATCCGAGCGATTCCGCTGGCCATCCTTCGCGACTCGATCCAGCTCAACATGTTCGCGCTCGCGGGGCATCCCGTGGGCGCGGAACGGATCCTCGGCGGATCGCTCGCGACAGCGCCGCCGCTGTACCGCGACTACTGGCTGGCGACGGCCCGATTGCGGGCGGGTGAGAACGACACGGCTCGTGCCGAGTTCGAGCGCCTTCTTGTCGGTGCCGACGACGTGTGGGCCAAGGCGATCGGGCGGCGGATTGCGGCGAGCCATGAACCGATTCCCCCCCTCGACGAATCCCGCCAGAAGTTCGTCGCTGAAGAGGCGACGAGCTTGGAGGCCGAGATTCGTTTCGGCGAGAAGGGCCCGCCGGCGGCCGGCGCAAGCCTAGTGACATGGAGCCTCGTCGCGCTCAACGGCCTCGCCTTCGCCCTCCAGCTGGCGTTCGACGGCAGCACCGACCTCAAGGTCCTCCACGATCTCGGGGCCCTCTGTGCCGACTGCGTCGGCCGGGGAGAGTGGTGGCGACTGCTGACGGCCACGTTCCTCCACCTCGGGCCCCTCCACCTGATCATGAACCTCGGGGCGCTTGCGACCCTCGGCCCGCAAGCCGAGGCCGGCCTCGGACGGGGCCGCACGCTCGTCGTCTATTTTCTCGCCGGGGTCGGCTCGATGGCCGCCGTGGCGGCCCAGAGTTGGATCACCGGCGAACGCCTCATCGCCGTCGGGGCCTCTGGCGCCGTCATGGGGCTGATCGGCGCCACCGCCGCGATGATGCTCCGCGGCTGGTTCAACGAGGGGGCCGTCGCCGCCCGCAACCGCGGTCTGGCGATGGCCGGGGTCGTGCTCGCCCAGATGGTGATCGACACGCTCGTGCCGCAGTTGAGCTTCACGGCTCACCTCTCCGGAGCGGTGATCGGCTTCGTCGCCACGCTCCTCCTCGGTGACCGTCTCGGCCGCCCGGCCGCCCGACACTCCGTTCAACCACCAGATTGACTCGAGGCTTCACGGAAGCAGAATTACGGCGTTCCCCTCCGGAGGTGCCGATCATGTGGTTTCCCTACTTCAAGGGCCAGCCGACCGACTACATCTATCGCTATTCCGGCGGGACGCTGCGCGGCGAAGGGCAGGCGAAGGCCTTCTATTACTGGCGCTACAACACCCAGGTGGTGGCCGTGCCGACGCAGAGCCAGGACGTGAGCTTCGTGTTCAACGAGCTCTCGGCCGACCATCAGCAGGTCACGATCCAGGGGCAGGCCACTTTTAGGATCTGCGAGCCGAAGCGGGCCGCCCAGCTGTTCAACTTCAGCGTCGACCCGCTCACCCAGGCGCCCCTCTCCGACGACCGCGAGAAGGTCGGCCGCCGCGTGGCAAACCTCGTCCAGGTGGCGACCCGCGGTGAGATCGGCACCCGCCCCCTCGAGAAGGCTCTCGGCGACGCGCCGGTGCTGGCCGCCGCCGTCAGCGGCGTGCTTGGATCAGGTGGAATGCTCGAGGAGATGGGGGTCGAGATCCTCTCGGTGGAGTTTCTCTCCGTCCGCCCCACGCCCGAAGTCGCCAAGGCCCTCGAAGCCGAGCTCCGCGAATCGCTCCTCCGCCGCGCCGACATCGCCGTCTATGCCCGGCGGGCAGCGACGATCGACGAGGAGCGGAGCATCCGCGAGAAGGAGCTCGCCTCCGACAAGGCGCTCGAGGAGCAGCGGAAGGGCATGATCGAGCTTGTCGGCGCCAACAGCCTTCGGGAGGCGGAGAACGCCGCGGCGGCCAGGGCAATCCAGGCCGACGCGGACGCCGATGCCGAGCGGAAGAAGCTTGCCGTCTATGCGGGCCTCGAATCGAAGCTCCTTCTCGCCCATGCGATGCGCGAGCTGGCCGACAATGCCGGCAGCATCGGCAACCTGACGATCACCAGCGACTTGCTTGCAAGCCTTCTCAATGACAAGGCCTCCGGCGGGGATCACGGCTCTGGCCGGGCCGGCGCGAACTAACACCGCCCCAAGGGCCTCGGGGGAGAAGGGCAATGGGAGCGGGGGAGAGTTTCACGAAGATCGTCGTCGTGACGCGAAAGACGATGCTCGAGGAGCTCGTCGAGCGGCATGGCACGCGCGGCCAGGCCCGGTTCCTCGCCGAAAACCGGGGCGAGTCGTTTGCCGAGGTGGAGCAGGCCCACGAGGCCTATGAACAAGCCCGGCAGGCGCTCCGCAAGGCGCTCCCGGCCGGGATCCGCTGCCAGTGGATCGAGCGTGGCTTCCTCCCCAACTTTCTCTTCGGCCCCCACGACCTCGTCATCACGCTCGGGCCCGATGGCCTCGTCGTCAACGTCGCCAAGTATCTCGCCACGCAGCCGGTCCTCGGGATCAACCCCGATCCCGAGCGGATCGACGGGGTCCTCGTCCCCTTTCCGATCGCGGGGGCGTCGGCAGCGATCCCCGCGGCTCTCGCCGGCTCGATCCCCGTCCGCAAGATCACGATGGCCCGGGCCCGGCTCGACGACGGCCAGACGATCGACGCGGTCAACGATCTCTTCATCGGCGTTCAGTCGCACACCTCGGCCCGCTACCGGATCGAATACCGGCGGAACGTCGAGAATCAGTCTTCGAGCGGCGTGATCGTTTCCACTGGCGCAGGCTCCACCGGCTGGTATCGCTCGGTGATGACGGCCGCCGCGGGGGTGGCAACGGCCCACCTCGGGAAGAAGGCGGTGGGGAATCTCGCCGACCGCTACGCCTTCGACGCCACGGCCCGCGAGCTAAGGTTCAGCGTCCGCGAGCCGTTCACGAGTCTCTCGAGCGCCGCCGGGATCGTGTGGGGCCCGATCACCGGGAGCGAGACGCTCGACCTGGTCTCGCAGATGCCCACGGGGGGAGTGATCTTCAGCGACGGCATGGAGCAGGATTTCGTGAAGTTCGAGGCGGGCATGCGGGCCAGGATCGGCATCGCCGACCGCGCCCTCGAGCTCCTCTGGCCAGTGGGGTGAGTCTGCCGTCTATCGGCCGTGGGTGAACGTCTCGAAGAAGATGTTCCAGTCGGATTGGCCACGACGGCGGATCTCCTCGCGCAGCAGCCGCTCGGTGTGGGGCAGGTCGAGACCGAGGCGGTGATGGTAGTGGTGGTAGCCGACGGCGAAGGTGTCGTAGAGGTCACCGGTCGTGGCGTCGCGATCGGCGCCGCAGCAGCCGAGCATCGAGCGCTCGAGGAGCTGGCGGGCGAGCAATTCCATCGCCGCGACGTAGCGGTCGCGCTGCTCGGCGTAGACATCGATCCCCTGCTGCCAGGCGACTTCGGCGGCATGGAGGGCCGACGCGAGGGCAAACTGGGCGTGATGGCCGTTGTCGCGGCACGATTCCTGGCTGAGGCCATCGGGCCATCTCGCCGGCCGGCTCCAGAAAGCGGGCACGTCGCCGCCGTCTCCCTCGATCGCTTTCGCCTTGGGTCCGTCAGATGCGAGATGAAAGTAGGCGGGGCTGCGGCGGCGGAGGCGCTCGAGCCCGAGCCGGAGGAGCCGCTCGTCTTCACAGAAAACGGCGATGTTCATCAGGGCGTCGATCTGGGTGAGATCGACGTTGCCGTTCCAGGGGCTCATTTGCTCGAGCGCCGGGGCGAAGGCCGTCGTGAACATCCGCTGCACGCGCTCCCGGTCGGCCGGCTTCCAGTCGGGATGATCGCGGAGAAGCTCGGCCGCCGGCGCGAGCAGGGCGCCGATCCAGCCGGCGACGAGGAGATTTTGCCCCTCGGCCGGCACGTAGCCGGTGAACGTCCGCCCCCACACGTTGAGGATCGCGATCCCGCGCCTGGCAGCCGCCTCGTCACCGGTG
>CAJAYZ010000011.1 GCA_903949225.1 uncultured Planctomycetaceae bacterium | reverse complement strand
GATTGAGGAATGCCCCTCGTTCCCCGGCAACGAGCACGTGGCCCCTTGCATGAGTCCCTCGAGCACGCCGATCACCCGATCCTGATCGGCGCGTGTCATGCTGGCGAAGATCGGCAGGCTGATCGTTTCGCGGTGGAAGAGCTCCGCTTCCGGGCAATGGCCCGCCTGGAATCCGAGCCGCTCGTAGTAGGGCTGACGATGGACGGGGATGTAGTGGAGGTTGACGCCGATCCCAGACTTGAGGCAAGCGTCGTACACCTGCCGTTGGGTGAGGCCGCAGTGCTCGGGGCGGATCCGGATCGGGTAGAGGTGATAGCTCGACCAGCTGTCGGGATGCTGCCAGGGGCGGATGACCGGGAGCCGCTCAAAAGCTTGGTCGTACACCTCCGCAATCTCATGCCGCCGCTTCAAGAACTCGTCGAGGCGGGTCATCTGGCTGATGCCGAGCGCCGCCGCGATGTCGGTCATCCGGTAGTTGAAGCCGAGCGAAACCTGCTGGTAGTTCCAGATCTCGTCGGAAGGCCTCGGCTCCATCGCCTCGGGCTTGGAAGTGATCCCGTGACTGCGGTGGAGACGCATCCCCTCGGCGAGCGCGGCGTCGTTGGTCACCCCCATGCCCCCTTCACCGGTGGTGACGATCTTCACCGGGTGAAAGCTGAAGATCGTGATGTCGCTGTGGCGGCAGTTCCCCACCGGCTCGCCGGCGTATGAGCCGCCGATGGCATGCGAGGCATCCTCAATGACCCGGAATCCGTAGCGCTTCGCGAGCCGGCCGATCGACTCCATCTCGCAACTCTGCCCGCAGAAGTGGACAGGAATCACCACCTTGGGGAGCGTGCCGGCAGCCTCGGCCTCGGCGAGCTTCGCTTCCAGCCGGGGCACGCTCATGTTGTAGGTGCGCGGATCGATGTCAACGAAGTCGACCGAGGCGCCGCAGTAGAGCGCGCAATTCGAACTGGCCACGAACGTGTTCGGGCTCGTCCACACCCGATCCCCCGGGCCGACGCCGAGGGCCAGACAGGCGACATGGAGCGACGACGTCGCGCTGTTTGAGGCGACGGCGTGACCGCTGCCGACCCGATCGGCCACGACCTTCTCGAAGCGGGGGATCGTCGGACCTTGCGTGAGGAAATCGCCGCGGAGGATACCCACGACGGCCTCGATGTCCGCCTCGGAGATGTTTTGGCGACCGTAAGGCAGCATTTTCATGACGTGGGCCTACGGATGACGGCGGTACCGAACGAAACCAACGAGCCTGAAATCCCACTATAGAGCCGCAACAACCCCCCATTCAACCCGCTCGACAGGGGCCCGGGGGCCATGATTTTCGGCCCGGCGGTCAAACCGGGCAGTCATCTACACGGTAGCCGCAACCGCCTCGGGGGCCGAGCGACGAAGGGGCATCAGGGGGCTCGAAAGGGCTGGGCATTCTTCCAGCTTCCAAAGTCTAGCACCCGGTCGGTGATGAACCATTCCGAGCGATGGCTTTTGGCCGGCTCGCGAGCTTCGGGCGGG
>CAJAYZ010000010.1 GCA_903949225.1 uncultured Planctomycetaceae bacterium | reverse complement strand
GGGAGCGCATGCACGAATCGGGAGCGCATGCACGAATCGGGAGCGCATGCACGAATCGGGAGCGCATGCACGAATCGGGAGCGCATGCACGAATCGGGAGTTCATGCACGAATCGGGAGTTCATGCACGATTCGGGAATGGCGGCGGCGGCTCTGGCCGGTGGTTCGTTCGGCTCCATTCCGAGCCGACCACTGGAACAGCATTCCAAGAAACGAAGCGGTCTGGTCGTGTGGCGACGCCCAGCCTTCCGTTCGGTGAGCGGCCGGAGAGGCGCCCGGATCAACGCGACTCCGGACGCGGCTTTTCCTGTGGCTCCACTGGGGCGGGCAAGCGCGGCCGTTCCACCGGCAGCCGCGTCTCCGCCACCGCCACATCCTCGCCGTCGACGACCGTGAACGGCCCGCCTTCCACGGTCACGCGCACTGTCACGTGGGCGTTGCGAACTCCCGCCGTGATCCAGCCGACGATGGCACGCTTGAAGAGGAACCGGGTCGGGGGAATGAGCAACAGGAGTCCGAGGGCATCGGTCAGCAGGCCTGGAAAGAGGAACAGCAGGCCGGCCAGAAACAGGCACAGCGTGTCGAGGATCGCATTCCCTGGAACGCGGCGGTGCTCGAGTTCCTCCTGAAACTGCCGGAAGGTGAGCCATCCGATCGAGCGGATGAGGACGATCCCCACTCCGGCCATGACGACCACGGCGAGGAGCGGCACCTTCCAATCGGTGAGCGCCCCGAGCTTCAAAAGCAACGCCAGCTCGACGAATGGCAGGCCCAGAAGAGCCGCGAGGAAGATGATTGGATGACGCATCAAAACCCTGCCTTGGAGGCCCGAAGATTCCGGGAGTCTACCGGCCCGCGGGAAGAGTTCTTCGATCCGTTTTCCAAACGTGGGCTTGACGGTAGCGCTTCCGCAGCGGGAATCTGCAGGGGCCTTGATGACGATCGCCTCACTCACTTGGCGCAACGCTATGGATGAGCCTCCTGCGAAATCGCCGCTGCGAATCGTCGTCTGCGGGCTCGGCCGCTTCGGGCTGCTCGTCGTCGAGTCGCTGTGCGCTTCTGGCCACGCCGTGACGGTCGTCACCGACCGCCACACCGGCGCCGATCGGGTCGAACGTGCCGAGGCCTGCGGGGCCCGGATCGTTCGCGGCGACTTTCGCAGTGCTGGAGTGCGGCGCGAGGCGGGCATCGAGAACGCCGCGGCGGCCGTCCTCGTCACGGCCAGCGACGTCCACAACCTCGAAGCCGCGCTCGAGATCCGTGGGGAGGCGCCGGGTGTATCGGTCGTGATGCGCCACTCCGAGCCACGGTTCGCCCCCCGCTTCGAAGACGATTTCGGGATCACTGCCGCAATGGCCCCGGAGTGCCTGGCCGCAGAGGCCTTCGTCGAGGCGGCCCTCCAGGCCCCGGTGCCGACTGCGGTCTCCGGCCTGGGTGTGGCGCGTGCGGCATCGCACGCCGAGATGCCGTGGCATTCCCCCCGGCTCTCGTTTATCGCCATCCCGCTCGCCTTCCTCGCCCTCTATCTCCTCGGGATCGTGATCTTCCGCTGGCAGCTCGGCCTCGGCTGGGTCGACGCCGCCTACTTCACGACGTCGATCGTCACCACCGTCGGCTTCGGCGACATCAATCTCCAGCATGCCCCGGACTGGGTGAAGCTGTTTGGCATCGTGCTCATGTTTGCCGGCATCGTTCTGATCGCGATCATCGCCTCGCTCCTCACGATCTTCATCGTTTCCGGCACCGCCGATCAGATGCGCAACGAGTTCCGCGTCCGCCGCCTCCGGGGGCATGTCGTCGTCTGCGGCCTGGGGCACGTCGGTCTCGCGGTCGCCCGGGGGCTCCGGGCCCGCGGCGTACCGGCGGTGGTCGTCGATTCCGACGCTCCCGACGACGCC
>CAJAYZ010000009.1 GCA_903949225.1 uncultured Planctomycetaceae bacterium | reverse complement strand
GGCCGGCACCCGGTAGACGAGATAGGCCGACAGGCTGCGCGACGCGAGGGCATCACCGCCGGGCCGCTCACCGATGAGATGGATGACGAGATTCGCAGCGAGTTTCTCCCCCACCGGCTCGGCGAGCTTCACTCGGCCGTGGCGGGCGACGAGCGGCACTCCGACGCCGATCCCCTTGGCGGCCAGGCCGTCGAGGAGGAGCGGAAGGAGATCGGGGAGATTGTGGTGGACGGCCGCCGCCGAGAGGCCGTCGGAAATGAGGATCTGCACCGGGAACGGCTCGGCCCCGAGGCTGGCGAGGGCCGCGGCAGTCGGCCGGGTGCCGAGGGCTGGCGAAGCGAGGTGGGCCTCGTGCGTGGGGGCCTCGGTGGCGATCTCGCGGACGGAGTGAAGAGCCCTGAGGCGATCGAAATCGAGGGGGAGGTGGACGGCTCCGCGGCCGACCGCCTGGTGCCAGCGGACCTTCCGCGCAACGGCGTCGGCGGGACGGGGGCCGGCGTTCTCGAAGCCGTGGAGCGCCGGCGTGGCCGCCACGAGCTCCTCGAACTCCCCCACCGAGTCGCAGAACAACTCCGGCCGGCCCCACGCCGGTCCGCGGACGACCGCGTCAGAGCTGTCGCGGGCGAGGATTCCCCGGCCAAGACACCACTTGAGAAACTCCCCCGCCGGCTCGCGGCCATGGATTTCGCGGAGCGTCTGGTTGTCGTGGGCGCTGGTGTCGAAGTACGCGAGCATCCGGTCGGTGTTGAGAGCGACGTCCATGAAGTAGGTAGCGCCGGCCGCAGCGAGGAGCTCGGTTGTCGCCTGTTGTCCCTCGAGGCCGCTGCCGGCATGGAGCGTGTAGCAGCTCCCGATCCCCATCGGCAGGCCGAGGAGCTTCCCCAGAAAGAGATCCTGGAGACTGGCGAGGAGGAGCTCGAAGTTGTCGGCGTGGGTCTCCGGGCCGATGAAGCCGGTGACGTTGTTGATCATGAACGGATCGTAGCGCCGCGCCAGGCCGTAGCAGAGGGCCTCGGTCGTCGTCATGTCGATCCCCTCGTGGCGGCCGTAGGAGAACTCGCTCCCCTGGCCGGTCTCGAAGTACATCGCCTGCGGTGCCCGGCCGTGCAGCGGCCCGCGGTCGCGCATCGTGAGCCAGCCCCGGTCGAGGAGGTCGACCGTCACGTCAAACTCGGCAGTGAGCGTCGCTTCGGTGCCAGCGAGGCTCTGAAAAAGGATCTCGACCGGGGCGCCGGCATCGAGGGCGGCAAGCTGCGTCTTGATGTGGGAGAGGACACAGATCTGTGTCGGAGCGCCGGCATGGCGACGGAGGCTGTCGAGGAGCCGGAGCACCGCCGACACGTTCTCGACGGTGTCGATCGCCGGATTGACGCCGAGCAGCGCGTCGCCGGCTGCCATCGACAGGCCCCACCAGGTGAGCAACGCGATCCCGCGCGGGTCGTCGGTGGGATGGTTCGGTTGGAGCCGTGAGGAGAGCGTGCCACGGCGACCGAGGAGCGTGCGGGCCTTTGTCGGATTGGCGATCCGCCGGGCGACGAGGATCAGCTCGTGAACATCGCAGAGCTTCGCCACTGCGGCGGCCGTGACGCCGGTGAGCCCGCGGCCGAGGCGCACCGCCTCGTCTCCGGAGCACGCCAGAAGTCGGTTCTTGAGGTTGCCGACGGTGAGGTGGGCGATCTCACCGAAGACCGCCCGATCGACGTCGTAGTTGACGCGCATCACGTCATCGACGCGGCCGTCGGCCGTCAGCAGGGGACGCTCGTGGAGATGGGCGATCGTGAGCCCGGCGAGAATCGAGCGCGCCGCCTCCCGACCGATCTCGTTGGCGGCCGCGAGTCCGGCGTGCCGATCCCCTGCCTTGGGGAAGTCGGCGGCGCCGAGGAGGGCTTTGAGACCGACGAAAAGGATCGGCCCCTCGGGGCCCTCAAAGGCATAGGTGTCGTCGGGCCGCGGGGGCGGCACTTCGATCTCGGGGAGAGGGGTGAGACGGGCAGACATGCCCTGTACGATACCGTGGACCGGCTTCGCCGCCAGCGGGGTGGAGGCAGAGCGGCCCGGCGCGACAAAGTGGCGCGTCGTACTGTGTCCATTGACCACCGAGATTGTTCGCCATGCCCCGCGTTCCGCTCCTCGTCTCGCTCGCGCTCATCGGCATGGCGCTTGCCGTGTCGGCCTGGCTTTATCCGGCCCTTCCCGACGTCATCCCCACCCACTGGAACATCAAGGGCGAGGCCGATGGCTTCGGGCCGAAGGGGGTGGCAGCTTGGCTCCTCCCCATGGTTGCCCTCGGGCTTCTCGGCTTCATGTGCCTCATCCCCTGGCTCTCGCCGCAGGGATTCCAGGTCGATGTCCATGGCCGCGCCTTCAGTGTGCTTCTCGTGTCGCTGACGGCGATGATGGTGTTCATCCATCTCCTCTCGCTCGCGGCGGCGATGCGGCCCGGGCTCCCCGTCGGCCGGGCGATGGTGGCCGGCGTGATGTTCTTCCTCGGGGCCCTGGGGACGACGTTCAGCGGGATCAAACGCAACTTCTTCATCGGGGTCCGTGTCCCTTGGACGATCGCCTCGGAGCGGGTGTGGGACGACACCCACCGGCTCGCCGCCCGGATCTGGGTCGTCGGCGGATTCCTCGGCGCGGGGCTCGCCGCGGTGGGGCTGACACTGCCGGCGCTGCTGCTGATCGCGCCGATGACGATCGTGCCGATCGTCTACTCCTTCCTCCGCTACAAGCAGCTCGAGCGGCTCGGCCAGCTCTGAATGAGAGCGGGAGGCGGGGCGTCAACCCTCGAGCCCGTGGAACGACACCGGCACGACGCCGTCACGCTCCTTCCCGAGGGTCACCCAGCGGGCTGCGGGGAGGTCGAGCTCGTCGGCGACCACGAGCGGGAGGGTGAGCTGCCCCCAGCGGCTGGCGCACTGCCCGAGGGCTTTGCCGCAATTCGACTCGAGGAGGAGGACGAGCGGCCGATCCTTCGGCCAGGCCACTTCCTCGAGGACCGACGCGATTCGGGCCCCAAACCTTCGCACGCCGTCGGCCTCCGGCAGAAGTCCACGCACGTGCACGGCAGCGCCCCCGGGCGCCCGGCGGGCGAGCTCGAGCGTCGCCCGCAGCACGGTCTGGTCGGCGTGGGGAAGGAGCGAGCCGACGATGGGGAGATCGGTGAGTGGCAAAAGCGACGGCGCCGGGAGATGAATACTCGCCCCGGAGATCCTCGTGGCATGCCGGAGGAGTCCGGCGACGGTGGCCCGGCCTCCCCCCTCCGGAAGAGAGGCCCGCCAGTGCCGGGCCCATGTCGGGTGGGTGAGGAGCCGGTGCGCCAGATCGACGCCGAGATCACCGTAGGGGGTGATCCCGGGGGGGGCGGCTCCGCGGGCCGTGGCGTAGACCAATTCCCCGACCCCGCCCGAAAGCGTCACTTTTTTTTCCGACGCATCGCCACAGAACGTCGGCGGCAGCGGCACTTGGACGTGGTCGAGCGTCGAGCGATCGGCTGGATCGGCCCGGCCGTCGACAGCCCGCCCGAGGAGATCGAGATACCAGTCGAGGATCCGTGTCAGGTCGGCCGGCGGGAGATCGTCGCCGGGGCCTGAGCTGATCCCAAGAGCCGCGAAGAGCGCCTTCGAATGCGACGAGAGGGATTCGATGCGCCTCGTTCCTGGCGTGAAACGCACATGCCTGGCCCCGACGAACAGGCAGCCGGTGGCAAGGACGTCGCCGTTGCGCCCCAGCGCCATGTTCGTCGTGCCGCCACCGATGTCGAGATGGAGAAACGTCTGCTCCGGGTGGCGTCGCGAGAGCGGGGCACAGCTCCCCTGGAATGCCAGCCACGATTCCAGGCACGGATCGTCGGCCGTGGCCACGAGGGCCGGCCCGAGGCGCTCGCGAATCGCCGCCACGAGCCCGCTGGCATTCTCCCTCCGCGCGGTGAGCCCGGTGAGGAGCGCGCCGCCGCCGCCGACGTCGGCGTGGCCAGGGGTGATCCCGCCACGGGCGAGCCAGTCGTCGACGAGGCGGAGCGTGGCGGCGAGGTCGAGCCTGTCGTTTTCGAGCGGGGTGAAGACGAGTGGTGAGCGGAAGGTCTCACGGGTGAGGAAAAGCTCCATCCGTCCGGTGACCGCATTGCGGCGGACAACCGCCTCCGCCACCAGCGCACTCGACGTCGTCGTGCCGAAGTCGAGGCCGACGAGTTTCGTTGTGGCGGCAGCCATCACGCCCGCTGTCCCGCGAGGGTGTCGAGCTTCGGCGGGCCGGGGAAGTGACGGCGCTTGTGGAGGAACCACCAAGAGCCGAGCACGACGGCGAATCCAGGCACGATCCACAGGGCCACGTCGTTCGGTGGTTGGACGCCGATCACGAACAGGGCGACGCCCCCGGCGAGCGACAGGGCCGCGAGGGGGCGGTAGGCGGCCCCGATCGACCACGGTCCCATCCTTGTCCACGTCCGCCCGTACGCCAGCAGCCCGGAGAGCGTCGGCATCATGTAGGAGATGTAGAGGAGGATCACGCACACGGCGGTGATCGCCAGATAGGGGACGAGCGCCGTGAACATCACGCCGAACGCGGCCACCACCCAGATGGCGACGTTTGGCGTGTGGTGCGTGGGGCTCACCCTGCGAAGGAACGGTGACCAGGGGAGGCCGCCGTCGCGGGCGAACGCGAACAGCATCCGTGAGCCGCTGGTGACAGTGGCCAGCCCGCAGCAGAACTGCGCCGCGGCGATGCCCACGAGGAGGAGGAATCGGAGGGGCGCCGGGAGCACCTCCGACATCGTCCAAAAGAAAGCGTTGCCCCCCTGGGCGGCGGCCGCGCCGATGTCGGGGATCGCCATCACGAGGGCCGCGAGCATTACCCAGCCGGCCAGCGCCGAGACGACGACGGCGCGGATGATCGCCCGGGGCACTTCGTGGGCTGCCCCCACTGTCTCCTCGGCGGCGTGGGCCGAGGCGTCGAAGCCGGTGATCGTGTACGCGGGGAGGAGGAGGCCGAGGGCGAAGGCCCAGCCTGGGCTCTCGGTCGCCGGCCAGACCGGCTCTCCCATCGGGATGCCAGTCAGATTCCGCACCTCGATGAGGCGCCAGGGATCGAGGGCGGGGGCGAAGGCGAGGAGAGCGAGAGTCAGGGCGGCAGCGACGACGAGGATCAGCCAGCCGCTCAAATCGATGATCCGCGTCGTCGCGCGGATGCCGAAATGGTTGAAGGCAGCCTGCGTGACGGTGAGGATCATCACCGCGAGGAGTTGGAGAAGGAGCGGAAGGAGTCGGTCGGAGCCGGGGGTCAAGAGTTCATGGGCCGGAGCCGAGGCGACGAGCGCTGCAAGGGTCTTTCCGGCGTCTTCCGCAGTCCATCCCAACAGGGGCGCGAACGCACCGAAGCAGAATTGCACGGTCGCCAGGTTGATCGCGGCGAGCACCGTGATGATCCCGGCGAGGTTGAACCAGGCCGTGGCCCAGCCCCATCCGCGGCCACCGAGGATTGCCCCCCAGTGGTAGAGGCCGCCGGCGGTGGGGAAGGCCGAGGCGACCTGGGCCATCGTTGCCGCCAGCGCCAGCGCCACGAGACTCACCAGCGGCCAGCCGAGGCCGATGCTCGCCCCTCCGGCGGCGCACAGGCCCACCGGAAACGACGTGATGCCGCCGGCGAGAATGCAGATGATCGAGAGAGAAATGCAGTAATTGGAGAAGCCCCCCATGCGCCGCTCGAGTTCCTGCGCGTAACCCATGGCCGCGAGCGTGCGGACGTCGTCGTCGATGTCGGGGGCGTGATCAGAGGCCTGGTCGGATGTCATCGGTGCCAAGAAGTGGGAGAGAGGGGGGCGATGGCCGTGCTTCCGCCAGCGTGGCGTCAGGATACCGCGGTGGGCTGTTGCCGTTGTGGCCGGATGCCGATAATCGGCCGGCACGACGGCGGACGATCCCGCCCCAGCCCCCTCAAGCCCGACGAGAACCCCGGCATGAACTCCCCTCCGGCACCGAGCCCCGCTTCCCGGTCTGCATCCGCCGATGCGGCGCTGGTGGTGATCGCGGTCGTCGTCGCCGGCGCGGCGATCACGCACCTCGGCCCGGTGTTGCAGCCGTTCCTTGTGGCG
>CAJAYZ010000008.1 GCA_903949225.1 uncultured Planctomycetaceae bacterium | reverse complement strand
AGGGTCGATCCGCATCCCGGCAGCCGCCCCAGGCACAAAAAAACCCCGCCGGCGTCGTCATGTCGCCGGCGGGGTTTTTTCTGCGCGGTCTGCGTGCCTCACAGCGTCGCGCTGTTGGAGGGCTTCGAGATCAGGCTCCCCCCCGAATCGCTCTTGGCGCGGAGAGCGAACTGGTAGCTCCTCCCCGCCACGAGGCCGGTGACGGTCGTGCTCGTTACCACCGGGATGTCGGCGGAGCGGGTCCAGGCGGCCGTGCCAACTTGTCGGTAAAAGACGACATAGCCAGTGAGCGGCCGGAACGACTTCGTGATCTTGTCCTCAGGCTGGACGGCATGTTGCCAGGTGAGGTTCGCGGCCCCCGTGCCCGCCGCCGCGGCGACGATCGCTGCCGGGGTGCGCGGGGCCATGAGGTATTTCACGCCGTCATTCGAGAGCTTGCTGAAGCCGGCGGCGTTCCTCGAGGCGACCTTGAAGGCGAACGCCTGGGTGATGTCGAGGCCGAACACCTCGGTGCTCGTCGCCGTGCCCGCCACGTCGGCGACCTTCGTCCAGGTGGTGGTGCGCACATCCATCGCGTAGACGCGCGACTCCGTCACCGGGCTGCCGTTGTCGACCGATGCCGTCCACGACAGGATGATCTTCGTGCCATTCCCCCACGCCGACACCACACGCGTCGGCAGTTCCGGTTTTCCGAACACCACGCCCGCGACGGGAATCGAGAACGGGCTGCCGGCAGCACTCGAGGCAATGGCGATCGAGCCGGTCACGGCCCTGACGGCCGCCGTGTCGAGGGCGACGACGAGATTCGCCGAGCCACCGGCGGGAATGCTCGTCGGCGCGGCTCCGACGAGCGTCACGCCGGCGGGGAGCGTGACGCCCGTGATCGAGAGGGGCACGTCGCCCGGATTGCTGATCGTGAACGTCTTCGACTCGGCGACGGTGCCGACCGCGGCTGCTCCGAGGCCCACCGCCTGGGTCTGACCGCTCGTGATCGCGGTGACGCCCTCGGCCACGGCGATCCCCGGGATCCCGACTGCGACGGTAAACGTGTCTTGGACCGACGCCCCGGAGAGGTCGGTGCCGGTGACGGTGATGGTTGCGGTGCCGCGGGTCTGCCCGACGGCGAGTTGGAGCTTGCCGGCGGCGTCGACGACCACCGAGGCGATCGTCGGCGCGGAGCTCGTGGCGGTGAGGCCGAAGGTCGTGGCGGGGGAGGCGACGACGCTCGCGGAGAGGACCGACACGAGCCGCTCGGGGAGGTTTTGATAGGTGATGCCGTCGACGGAGCTCACCGGCAGCGTGGCGAAGGCGGGCGTCACGGCGCTGGCGTTGACGCGGCGGAGGGCCGCATAGGAATCGAGGATCGCCTGGCCGTCGCCGACGACACGCCCGAAGGCCGCGTACTGGTTGCCGACGGTATCGAATGACGGGTTGGCGACGACGTTGAAGAAGAAGCCACTCGTGGCGGAGTTCGGGTCGCTCGTCCGGGCGTACGAGATCGTCCCCTGCGCGTTGGGGCGATTGGCAGCCCACTCGAGGTTGATCGGGCTACCGGTGGCGACGTTGCCCCAGCCCTGGGCATCGGCGGTGAAGCCACCCCCCTGGAGAAACTTCGCCGGCCCGGCATCACCGGCGAAGTCGGTCGCCCGGTGGAAGATCGACGAGTCGTAGGCGCCTGCATTGACGTAGGAGAGGAAGTTGGCCGTCGAGATCGGCGCGGCCGATCGGCCGGGGATCGCCTGATCGTAGAGCTCGAGAAACAGGCTCCGCACCGAACTCCCGGTGCCTGCCTGCGTCGCCATCTCGACGACCGTTCCCTGCACGGTGACGCCGGTGACGGAGAACTGTGCGGCAGTATCGATCGGGGCGATCGCGCCGCCCGGCGCGACGATCAGATCGGGGAGCGGTCCGGCGACGGCGATTGCCATCATGTGGCGCGACTCGAGCGCTTCGCCGACGAGCCCCGGCCGGGCGCGAACCGCTCGGCGGCGACGCTCCCGGGGGGCGATCCCGCACCAGCGGCCGAGCCGCTCCTGCCAGCCGAGTTTTTGCCGGTGCATCACCATGCCTCCGCGTCGCTCGCCCTCGAAGCCCCTGCGGGCGATGCTCTTTCCTGAAGAGAATGCTTCAGGACCATTCCTGAAGATATCCCGCGCGGCGCGTGGCACCAAGCCGTGGGGCGTCCTCTGGCGGGGGCAAAATCAGTTCCTGGCCCCGGCCATGGGTACGATACGGAGGGAGAGGGGAAATGGGTCGTTGGTACCGGCTGTGCATCCCCTCGCTCGGTGGAGCCTGCCCATGTCTTTCGCGAACTTCCACACGTTGGTTGCCGGTCGTGGGCGTTCCTCGCGGCCACGGGTCGTCTGGCCGCTCGTGGCCTTCCTCACTCTGCTCTGCGGAATGGGGCGTGACGCCGTGGCGGCCGACGGGGAAGGTCTCGGCGGGGCACGGCCGAACATCGT
>CAJAYZ010000007.1 GCA_903949225.1 uncultured Planctomycetaceae bacterium | reverse complement strand
GCCTGGTTGCCGCAGCTCCTGCTGGCGATCGTCGCGGCCGGTGGGGCCCGGCTCCTCAGCGATTCCTCGGCCGTCCACTCCGCCACCGCCTCGTCGCTGTGGGCGCTGCGCTGGTTGGCAGGGCTCGTCGGCCTCCCCGTCCTCCTGTGGATGAGCCGCAAAACGCTCGACATCCCCAACACCCAGAGCGCCACAGGTATCCTCTACGTGGCGTGCCTGGCAGCGATCGTCGGGGAGTTGGCGGCCCAACTCCTCGCGGCGGGCTGACGAGCCCCCGATCGAGTCCTGCCCGCGCTCCCCACCGAAGCCCCGTCCACCCGCGGATTCCCCATCATGCAGATCGGATACGACTGCCCGACCTGTTCGGCGCCGGTGCGTCTGGCGGGCATCGAGACGCTCTCCGTCCTCGCCTGCCCGCACTGTGGCACCGCCCTCGAGGTGCCAGCCGACGGCTTCGCAACCGACTCGCCGCCGCGGTTGGCGCGGTGCCTCGTCTGCCCCAGCGCCGATCTGTTCATCCGCAAGGATTTCCCCCAACGGCTCGGTGTGGGGATCGTCGTCGTTGGGCTCCTCGCCAGCTGTGTCACCTGGGGGATGCGGGAGTTGTTGGCAACGTTCGCGATCCTGTTCGCGACAGCGCTGATCGATCTGCTGCTCTATCTCCTCGTCCCCGACTGCGTCGCCTGCTACCGCTGCGGGGCACGCTACCGCGGGCCCGGTGCCGACGGCTTCGCCCCCTTCGATCTCGAGACCCACGAGCGCCATCGCCAGCAGGTGGCCCGGCTGCACGAACTGGCGGCGCGTCCCCCGGCCGGCGGTTGATTCCGGGAACGCAAGGGCGGCACACGCTCGGGAAAGACACTCCATGGATCAGGAACGTCAGCGAATCGCGGAGGACCTGCGCGGGGTCGTGGCGGGAGAAGTTCTCTGCGACGACGCCTCGCGTGCCCTTTACGCCACCGACGGCAGCCTGTTCGAGGTCTGGCCGCTGGTCGTCGTCCGGCCGCGGAGCGTCGATGACGTGGCGGCCACCGTCCGCTGGGCCGCCGAACGCGGCGTGGCTGTCCACCCCCGCGGGGCCGGGTCGAGCCTCACCGGCGATTCGCTCGGGCCCGGCGTGGTGATCGACTGCTCGCGATTCCTCCGCCGGATCGTCGCTACCAGCGGCGACACCGTGCGTGTCCAGCCGGGGGTCGTGGGGCTCCAACTCGAGGAGCATCTCCAGCGCCTCGGCCGCACGTTCGGCCCCGACCCGGCCGCCGCAGCGGTGACGACGATCGGGGGGATGATCGGCCGCAACACCTCCGGCAGTCGGTTCCTCCGCCATGGCGCGGTGCGGGGACGGGTTGCGGCGGTGCAGGCCGTACTCGCCGACGGGACGGTCGTCGAGCTCGAGCCCACGCCCCCCCGGCTCCTGCCCGGCATCTCCGGAGCCGGCGTGGCCGGCGGTCCGGTCGATCCGGCCGCCCGTGTGGCGGCCCTGGCTGTCGGGGTCGACGAGGTGCTCACCGAATCGGCGGCGGTGATCGCTGCCGGCCAGCCTGGAAATAGACTCTCGCATGGCGGCTACCGGCTCGACGACCTTCGCCACGACGGCCTTGTCGATCTGCCGCGGCTGATGTGCGGCGCGGCAGGGACCCTCGGCATCGTCACCGAGGCCACGCTCCGGACGGTGCCGGTCGACGCGGCCGTCGCCGTAGCGCTGGTGCACTTCGACTCGCTCGAGAAGGCGGGGCAGGCGGCTCTGAGGATCTCGTCGCTCGGGCCGAGCGCGTGCGACCTGTTCGACAAGCGTCACCTGGCGCTGGCCCGGGGATCGCGCGTCGACTTCGACCTCCTCATCCCGCCGGTGGCCGATGCCGGGCTCCTCATCGAGTTCAGCGACACCGACATCACCGCCGCCAATGCCCGGCTCGACGACGCGATCCGGCGCCTCCAGGGGGTGAAGCGGCTGTGCCTCGACATCCGCCGCGCCGAGGATGCCGCCGAAGCGGCGATGTTCTGGGATCTCTCGCGGCACCTCGTCTCCACGCTCCATGGCGTTCGCGGAGTCTCGCGCCCCGTGCCCTTCATCGAGGACATCGTCGTCCCACCGGAGGTACTTCCCGATTTCCTCGGCCGTCTCCAGGGAGCCCTCAAGCGCTGCACCGCGACGGCAATGATCTTCGGGCATGCCGGCCACGGCCAGCTCCATGTCCGCCCGTACGCCGATCCGGCGAATCCCGCCGATCGAGCGGCGCTCGTGCGGCTCGCCGAGGCGGTCTACGACGAAGTCGTCGCGGTCGGTGGCACGATCGGCGGGGAGCAGGGGCTGGGGATGTCGCGGACCGGTTTTTTCGACCGCTATTACCCCGAGCTGGCCGAGGTGTTCGCACGGATCAAGCGCGTCTTCGACCCGGCCGGGCTGTTGAACCCCGGCAAGATCGTCCGCACGCCTGGGGAGGTCGGATTCCCGTTCCGCGATCCCGTCCTCTCCCCAGGCGATTCCCAGGTGCCTGCCCCCTTGTCTCCGGCGGCGCGGGCGCTCCCGGTGCTCCTTTGGGCGGAGCCCGGCGCGGCGGGGGAGATCGATGCCTGCAACGGATGCGGCGCGTGCCGGACGCAGGCCGCGGGGAGCCGGATGTGCCCGCGATACCGCGAGGATCCCTCCGAGGAGGCGTCGCCGCGGGCGAAGGCCAATCTGTTCGGCGCGTTCCTTACCGGCCGGCTCGATCCGAAGTCGCTCACCGGAGACGAGGTCCTTGCCATTGCCGACACCTGCTTCAACTGCCACCAGTGCCGCCTCGAGTGCTCCGCCGGCGTCGACGTGCCGGCGCTCGTGATGCAGCTCAAGGGGGCGCACGTTGCCGAGAACAGCCTCGGGCTCTCCACATGGCTGCTGTCGCGCGTCGATAGTCTGTCGCGGTGGGGAGGGTTGGTGGCCCCGCTGGCCAATGCCGCCATCGCCGACCCACGGGCACGCTGGATCCTCGAGAAGACCGTCGGTGTCGCGCAGGGGCGGAAGCTGCCGCGCTTCACCGGCAACCGGACGATGCGCTGGGCAGCCCGACGGGGGCTGACCCGTCCGTCGCGCCGCGGCGGTCCGCGCGTCCTGTTGTTCCTCGACACCTACGCCCGGCGTCACGATCCGCTCCTCGTCGAGGCGCTCGTGGCCGTTCTCGAGCGCCACGGCGTCGGGGTCTCGATCGATCCCCGCCAACTCGCCTCCGGCATGCCGCTGGTGGCTGCGGGGGATCTCGCCGCCGCGCGGAAGGTGGCGGCCGCCAACATGCGCGTGCTGGCGGAGGGCGTGCGACTCGGCTACCGGATCGTCTGCACCGAGCCTGCCGCGGTGACGGCGATCACTCACGACTATCCGCTCCTCGTCGAGGACGACGACATGGCGCGGGTGGTCGAGGCGACCTGCGACGCCACCACGTACCTCTGGGAACTCCATCGCGAAGGAAAGCTCAAGCTCGACTTCGACCCGCTCCCCGCCCGCGTGCTCCATCACACCCCCTGCCACCTCCGTGTGCCCGGGCAGATGAGTGCCAGCGAGCACCTCCTTCGCCTCATTCCCGGCCTCGCGCTCGACGCCGCCGACCGCGGATGCTCCGGCATGGGGGGCACCTGGGGACTCCACCACGACCATCACCGTTCCAGCCTGCGGATCGGGCTGGGATTGGTGTCGGCGATGCGTGGCGGGGGGGTCGATGTCGGCTCTACCGAGTGCAGCGCCTGCCGGCTACAAATGGAACAGGGAACGACAAAGCCGACGGTCCATCCGGTGAAGCTCCTCGCCAAGGCCTGGCGGCTCCTCCCCGGCCCGGCCGGGCTCGATCCCCTCCTCACTGCCGGGAGCGGACGGTTGACGACGAGTTGAGTTTTCTTCTCGCGCCCTCTAGTTGAGTTTTCTTCTCGTGCCCTCTAGTTGAGTTTTCTTCTCGTGCCCTCTTTCGAGATGGTCCAAGCCGACGAGCCCTCCATGCCCAGCGATCCCACCAACTCCGATCGGCTTTCCCCGCCCGGGGCCGGCCAACGGCTCGTCGTCACGCTCTTTGCCGGGATGGCGGAGGTCGTCGGATCGCGCTGCCTGGAGATCGACTGGAAGGGCGGGACGGTCGCTGACCTGCGGCGGGAAATCCTCGCAGCCCGCCCTGCGATCGGGCCGCTCCTGACGCGCAGCGCCGTCGCCGTGGCCGGCCGTTATGCAGCCGACGATCGGAGCATCGCCCCCGGCACCGATGTGGCGTTGATCCCACCGGTGAGCGGAGGTTGACGATGTCCGCGCCGCTCTCTTCCGGATCGCCGGAAGGCAATCCCACTGCCGCGTCGGCTCTTGCCGCCGGAGCCGGTCCCTGCCGGCTCGTTCATGGCCCGATTGACGGCGCGGCCGTGCTCGCGGCGGTGTCGGCGGCCGATGCCGGCGGCAACGTCCTCTTTCTGGGATCGACGCGCGGCGTCACCGACGGCGTGACGACGCTCGGCCTCGACTATGAGGCTCATGAGCCACTCGCTCTGGCGATGCTCGAGGACCTGCGCTCCGCGGCGATGACTCGATTCGCGCTTTGCGGCTGCGTGATCGTTCATCGGCTCGGGAGGGTCGCCGTGGGGGAGGCGAGTATCGCCATTGCCGTCGGTGCCCCCCATCGTCGTGAAGCCTTTGCCGCTGCCGAGTGGCTCCTCGAACGGGTGAAGGCGGAGGTGCCGATCTGGAAGTGCGAGGAGGACGGCGCCGGCGTGCGCAGCTGGCTCCATCCCGGTGACATGCGCTCTGGCGTCGGGGAGGGGAGATGAACGACACCGGCTCCGTACCCCGCGCCACTGCGCCTGTCACGCCCCTTCCTGTCGATCGGCTCGTCGACGGTTTCGGCAGGATCCACACGGACCTGCGTGTGAGCGTCACCGACCGCTGCACGCTCCGCTGCACCTACTGCATGCCCCTCGACGCGACGTTCAAGCCGCGCGAGGACCTGCTCACGTTCGATGAGTTCGTCCGCGTCGTGGCGGTGGCAGCCGGCCTCGGGGTTCGTTCCGTCCGCGTCACCGGCGGCGAGCCGTTGCTCCGCCGCGGGCTTCCCGATCTCATTGCCAGGCTCGTCGCCGTGCCCGGGATCGAGGAGGTGGCGCTCACGACCAATGGCCTCCTTCTCCCGTCGCTCGCCGGGCCGCTGCGCGAGGCGGGGCTCCACCGCCTCAACGTCAGTCTCGACGCGCTCGACGACGAGGCCTTCCGGCGGATCGCCCGGGCCGACGGTCTCGATCGCGTTCTTGCCGGGCTCGAGGCGGCCGGCGCGGCGGGATTCACCGGGATCCGCGTGAACGCGGTGTCGATCCGCGGGAGCACGGAGGCCCAGGTGGTTCCCCTCGCCCGCTACTGTCGCCGCGCGGGCTTCCATCTCCGCTTCATCGAGTTCATGCCGCTGGATGCGGAGTCGGCCTGGTCGGGTGCGCAGGTTCTCACCGGCCACGAGGTGCGGCAGATCCTCGAGGGGGAGTTTGGTACCCTCAAGCCCGCTCCCGGCACCGATCCCGGTCAACCGGCGGTTGACTGGCGCTACGACGACGGGAGCCTGGTCGGGTTCATCGATCCTGTCTCGCACCCATTCTGCGATCGCTGCGACCGGCTCCGTCTCACGGCCGACGGCCAGTTTCGCAACTGTCTGTTCTCGACCTCCGAATGGGACGCTCGAGCCTTGCTCCGTTCGGGAGCGGACGACCTCGACGCCCGACTCGCGCGCCTCCTCCTCGACTGCACGGCCGCCAAACGGGCCGCCCATGGCATCGGGGAGCCGGGCTTCGAGCGGCCGGTTCGAGCCATGTATCAGATCGGCGGCTGACGTGATCCCTGCGGCGCCTCCACGGCGGTATCTCGATCACCCGGCGACGTCGTGGCCGAAGCCGGCACCGGTGATCGACGGTGTTCTCCACGCCCTCCGTGAGGTGGGCGCCGCGGCGGGCCGTGGGATCCATGCCGATGCGCGCCGCGCCGATGCCATCCGCACGGCGGCCCGGGCCGCCGCGGCCCGGATCGTCGGTGCCGACGATCCGCAGCGCGTCGCGCTCGTGTCGGGCGCCACCCTCGGCCTCAATGTCGCGATCCATGGTCTGGTCGAGCCGGGATGGCATGTCCTGGCGACGGCGGCCGATCACAACGCCACGCTCCGCCCGCTCCAATGGCTCGCCGACAGGGGGGTGATCGAGTTTGATGTCGTTCCCTGCAACGCGGCGGGAGCGGTCGATCCGGACGACGTCGCCAGAGCCTGGCGACCGGCAACGCGGATGCTCGTCTTCAGTCATGCGTCGAATGTCACCGGAACGCTCCAGGACGCGGTAGCGCTGGCGCGCATCGCCAGGGAGCGGGGGGGCTTGAGCCTCCTCGATGCCTCGCAGACCGCCGGGATTGTCCCCCTTCCTCACGGCGCGTCGGCCCCGGATGTCGTCGTCGCCGCGGGTCACAAGTGGCTCCAGGGACCGGAAGGGGGGGCGATGCTTTTCGCCCGCGAAGGGATCGAGCCGCGGCCGCTCGTCCAAGGGGGAACCGGCTCGGCGAGTGATGACCTGCGGATGCCCCAGCGACTGGTCGACCGCCTCGAAGCCGGCACGCCCGACCTCGCGGCGCTGGCCGGATTGTCGGCTGGGATCGGCTGGGTGGAGCGGCAGGGGATCGCGGCTCTGGCGGCCCATGGGCACCGACTCGCCTCCGCCTGTCGCGCCGCTCTGGCGCCGCTCCCTGGGGTGTGCCTCCTCGGGCCTGGCGGCGGGAAGGGCCCGCCGATTGTCGGTTTCACGGTGGAGGGCTATGATCCCGCCGATGTCGCAACGCTCCTTGAGCAGATCGCCGGCGTCCAGGCCCGGGCCGGCCTGCACTGCGCAGCGCTCATCCACCGCCACCTCGGTACGGCCGTCGGGGGGAGTGTCCGCCTCGGCTTCGGTCCATTCAACACGCCTGACGATGTCAGGGCCGTGGTCGCGGCGGTCGCCGCAATCCTCGGCCTGCCCGACACCGACTCGTCCGATCCTTTCCCGATCCCCACGCAGGTGCCCCCATGGCAGGAGTGAGTAAGGACGTCTGGTATGCCGAGGGCTTGAGCTTCTCCTGCACGCAGTGCGGCGACTGCTGCTCCGGCTCCGAGGGCTATGTGTGGGTCAACCAGGCGGAGATCGACGCCATGGCGGCCCGCGTCGGCCTCACGCCGGCCCTGTTTGAGAAGCGGTATGTGAAGCAGGTCGGGGTGAGGCGCTCGCTCAAGGAGCGGCCCGGCGGAGACTGCGTTCTCCTCGATGAGAAGACGCGGAAGTGCACCGCGTACGAGGAGCGGCCGCGGCAGTGCAAGACCTGGCCGTTTTGGGACTCCAATCTCCGCACGCCGCAGGCGTGGGCGGAGGCGGCGGAGGCCTGCCCCGGGTGCAACCGCGGGGAGATCGTGCCGATTGAGTCGATCAAGCTTCAGGCGGCCAAGATCAAGATTTGATCTGTCCGTGGAAAGAG
>CAJAYZ010000006.1 GCA_903949225.1 uncultured Planctomycetaceae bacterium | reverse complement strand
TATGTCCCGCGTCGAGCGTTCCGCCTTGAGCCGCCGGCATACTTCATGGCCGCTCAGATCCGGCATCATGATGTCGAGCAGGAACTGGCCGGTGACACCCGAAGAGGCCCGCACGGCGCTCGACGATTTCCTCGTCCACCGGCTCCCCTCCTTCGGCCGCTATCAAGACGCGATCTGGACCGGCGAGCCTTGGCTCTACCATTCGCGCATCGCGGCGGCGATGAATCTCAAGCTCCTCGACCCGGGCGACGTCGTGGCCGGCGCCGAGCGCGCCTGGCGGGAGGGAAAAGTACCAGTCGAGGCGGCGGAAGGATTCATCCGTCAGGTGATCGGGTGGCGGGAGTATGTCCGTGGCGTCTACTGGCACTTCATGCCGGAGTACGAGTCGCGAAACGCCTTGGGCGCGAGCTTGCCGTTGCCGGCCTTTTACTGGACGGCGACGACGGAGATGAACTGCCTCCGAGATGCTCTCTCGCAGACGCTCACCCACGGCTATGCCCACCACATTCAGCGGCTCATGGTGACGGGGCTGTTTGCGATGCTCGCCGGCGTGCGGCCGCAGGAGGTGCACCGCTGGTATCTCGCCGTCTATGTCGATGCGGTGGAATGGGTGGAGCTCCCCAACTCGCTCGGCATGAGCCAGTTCGCCGATGGCGGCGTGATGGCCTCGAAGCCCTATTGCGCCAGCGGCGCCTACATCGAGCGGATGAGCAATGCATGCAAGGGCTGCCGGTTCAAGCCGAAGCAGGCGACCGGCCCCGAGGCCTGCCCGTTCACGACCCTCTACTGGGATTTTCTCGCCCGCCACGCAGCGCTGCTGAAGACCAATCCGCGGATGACGATGCAGCTGAAGAATCTCGAACGCAAGGATGCGGCTGAGCTGCGCACGATCCGCCGTCAGGCAGACGACTTCCGTGGCGGGCTTTCGTGAGCGCCAAAGTCAGTCGTGATCCCCGCCCTCGAGCGACGTGACCGGGTCGATGAACAGCCAGGCCACGCCGCCGACGGCGTAGACCGCCGCGAAGAGGAGGAAGGCGACCGACCAGTTCGGGTCGGTGGAGCCCGGCGCCGCGAACGCCGTCAGGAGCGGGGGCACGATGACCGGCGAGAGGGCGCCGCCGAAGTTCCCCATCATGTTCATGCTCCCCGCGAGCGAGCCGGTGTGCTTGCCGCCGATGTCCATGCAGGCCCCCCAGCTCCCCGGCATGGAGAGATCGTTGCCGAAGCTCGCCAGCCCCATCGCCAACAGCGCCGCAATACCGAACAAGACGACCCCGCCCGCTTCTGCGCGCTGTTGCAGCCACACCGAGAGCAGGAGCATCGCCGCCGCGCCACACAGCCCGACGCAGCCGAGCGTCCGCCGGGCCCGCGCCGTGCTGCCGAGTCGATCAGCGAGGCTGGCCGCGATCGAGCCCGAGACGAACGAGCCGATGCCACCGAAAAACAGCGGCACGCAGCCGGCCAGGGCGCGCTGCATGTCGGTGAACTCTGGAAAAGTTTCCTTGAGGAAGGTCGGCATCCAGGTGATGTAGAAATACCAGGAGAAGTTCTGGCAGAAGTACTGGAGCCAGAGGAGCCACACGCTCGGGCTCGAGAGGAACAGCTCCCACGGCACCGCCCCGTGCCCCACCTGGCGGTCGGCTGAATCGCCGATGATCGCCAGTTCCGCGGCGTTGACGTTTCGGTGATGGCGGGGGTTGTCGCGGAACCAACTCCAGAACAGCACCGCCCACACCACCCCGAGCAGCCCGAAGAGGAGGAACGTCCACTTGTAGTGGAGCCCGAGGTGGTCCTTGGAGAGCATCCAGCCGACGAGCAGGGGCGTGAACGCGCCCCCCCAGCGGGCCGAGAGCCACATGATCCCCTGGGCCCGGACGCGCTCGTGGCCAGGGAGCCAGAGTGAAAAGACCTTGGCGAGGTTGGGGAAGCAGCCCGCCTCGCCGACGCCGAACAGGAACCGGAACGTCAGCAGCGACCAGAAGTTCCAGGCCCAGCCGGTGAGAACCGTGAACACCGACCACATCGAGACGACGCGCATGAGAACGGCGCGCGGGCCAATCCGGTCGCCGAGCCAGCCGCCGGGGATCTCGAAGCTCGCATAGGCGATCGAGAAGGCGAAGAACGCCCAGCCCATCTGCTCCTTCGAGAGGCCGAGGTCCTCGCGCATCTGCGGCGCTGCCTGCGAGATGCAGACCCGATCGACATAGGTGATCACCGCCAGAAGGACGGCAAACGCGAGGACGACATGCCGGGTGCCCGTCGGTGTGGCGCGCTGGCCGATCGTCGCGTCCAAGGGACGAGCGCCCGCCGTCGATTCGTCTCGTGCCATCTCCCCTCCCATGCCAGTCGGTCGCGCCGCCCCCGTCCGCCGCGCCGGGCGGATGTCGGCGGAGCGGAGTCTACCGTGTCGGCGCCGCGGCACCGATTCCAGCGACGCGGCCGCATCGATCGTGCCGCGTCTGGATCACCGGAACCGCTTTTGTATGATCGAAGCGCCGGCGGGCGGCCGGCACAGTTTTGCACCGTGACTCACTCCCTCGAGGGTCCTTTGATGGCCTCCGCCTACCTCGGCTCGCCGATCCAGTCTTTCCTAGACACGCTTCGGGCTAAATACGCCGATTACCGCGAAGGGGAGGTCGCCAGCTACATCCCCGAGCTGGCGAAGGCCGATCCGGAGCTGTTCGGGATCTCCATTGCCACCACCGACGGCTATGTCTACGAGGTCGGGGATTCGCGGCACGAGTTCACGATCCAGTCGATCTCCAAGCCGTTCGTTTACGGTCTCGCCCTCGACGATCATGGCGCCGAGCTGATCCTGAAGAAGGTC
>CAJAYZ010000005.1 GCA_903949225.1 uncultured Planctomycetaceae bacterium | reverse complement strand
CCGCCCACGCGGCGTCGGCTTCGTAGGCCCGGCGCAGCTCCCCCTGCCAGGAGCGGGCGAGACGATCGTGGATGTCGAGGGCGTAGGCCTTCGCTTCCTCAGGGCTCACCGAGGCGTCGTTGTGGAGGAGCTCGATGGTGCGCCTGCCGCGCGGGTTGTTTTGATCCCAGGTCGTGTTGTAGACGTGGGGAGGATACTTCTCCGGCTGCAGCGGCGAATCGACCATCATGTTCGCTGGGCTGATGTTGCAATTCTGCATGTAGCCCTGCTCGGGATTAACGATCTTTACGAGCTCGGCCTGCGGGTGGAGCTTCGTCCACGCCGTCTGGCTCGTCGTCCCGTCGACGGGCCGCCTGTAATCAAAGCCCACAGGGCGGACGGGAGTAGCGCCGTTACGGACATACGAGATGTTGCCGTCACAATCGGCGCTCATCACGTTTTGCTCGTTGTACTGATGGCGTTCGAGGGCGGCGTTGACCTCGGCGACGTTTCTTGCCATCCCCATCGCGTAAAACTGGTCGTAAAGCCCGACCTGCTCGGTGTAGGGGCTCGCACCGACGTAGGCGATCTTCTTCTCCATGTCGGGCTCGTTGATCACCGGCCCGAGATGGGTGTAGTAGGCGGGCTTCGTCACCGGATCGGAATCCTTGACGGCAAACGTGAACTCGGTCGCCTTCACCGGCTTCCACTGGTCGTCGTAGCGGTATTCGAGCCGCGGCTCGGTGCGAAACTCGATCCGGTAGACATCAGAGGTGTCGGGGCCGCCGGTGGTGAGAGCCCAGCCGGTGTGTTCGTTGTGGCCGATCGCCATCATCGGCGTGCCGATGAGGGAGTAGCCGTTGGTGTGCATGGCGCCGGCGTGAAGCCTCGATTCGTAAAGGACGGCCATGCCTTCCCAGGTGAGATGGGGATCGGAGAGGAGGATGGCACGGCCGTCGGCGGAGCGCTTCGGAGATACGGCCCACTGGTTGGATCCCATCGCCGGCTTAACCGCCTCGGGAGCGTTGCGGAGATCGCTCATCATCGTGCCGATCGGCCAGCGGAGGATCATGGCGCGGCCGACGGCGAGCGGATGCCAGTCCTCGATCTCGAGCTTCACATCGGCTGCCTCGTCGGGATGCTCGGCAACGTAAGCACGGATCCCGGCAGCGAAGCCACGGATGGCATCTTGGACATGCTTGGGGGCCGTGGCGAGATATTTCTCGTGGAGCGTGTCGTTGTGAAAGAGGCGCATCAGATAGTCATTCCCGAGCGCCTCCTTCCCCTTCACCTCGGCCATCCGTCCGGTGGCCTCGCGGATGGCGAGGTAGATGTCGGTGAGCCGATCCTCGGCCTGGGCGTAGCCCATCGCGTGGTAGCCGGCCGCCTCGGTGTCGGCATAAACATGGGGCACGCCCCAGGTGTCGCGGTAAAGCGTCGCCTCACCGGCCTCAGCCGGAGCTGCGAGCAGGCAGGCAATCGCCCCGGCGACGCACTGACTGGTCCGCTTCACGAACGCTGCTTGGATGGCCATCGAAGTCTCCAGTGCGTGTCGCCGTTGCGTCGAAAAAAACTCCCTCCCAATCGGGAAATCAAGATAGCAGGCTCTGCAACTTCCCACAGCCTTGCTGGCGGGCCGTCACCAAGGAAGCCGGTTGGCTTCCGGTCGATCGACCGGGCCGGAGGACTCTGCCGGGGTCATCCCGCTGGCCAACGGTTGGAATCCATGCCTACAGCCCGAATCGTTGGATCGCGGCTTCGGCGCGCGGCCGCGACTCCGGGTCGGCAGTGATCGACGCCTCGATCGAGCGTCTCGCCTCCACGTTGCGGCGAAGATGCGCTAGCGCCACCCCGCGTTGGAGGTGGGCGAGTGCGTCACTCGAATCGGCCGCGATGGCGGCGTCGAGGTCTGCCAGGGCCAGGCTGTGCTCACCTCTTTGAGCGTACAGACCTCCACGCCCGACCAGTGCCGGGCCATGCTGCGGACGGATCCGCAGGCTCTCTGTCAGGTCGGCGATCGCCTCTTCCTCATGCCCGAGATCGCGGTGCAAAAGCCCGCGTGCACAGAGCGCATCGGGTGATTCCGGAACCAGGCGGATCGCGGAATTGTACGACGACATCGCCTCCTGGCGGCGCCCCGCACCGGCCGCCAGGCTCGCCCGGAGCGCGTGTGCGACGGCCCGTTCTGGATCGAGTTGAAGCGATCTGGCCACGAGAGCATCGACCTCGCCCCACTTTCCGTCGGCGGCCGCAACCTGTGCCAGCGCCAGCAGCGTGAACGTCGACTCCGGATCGAGTTCATGGGCCCTCGTGAAGAAATGGCGGGCCTCGTCAAGGCGCGAGGCCCTCATTCGCGAATACCCGATGCTCGTCCACAGATCGGATTTGAGTCCGCGGAGGTCGCGCACCCTGATCAGGCGATGGAGCCTGAGGGGATTGTCGTCATCGAGGAGACGCCAATGAACCCCTTCCCGCCAGTAATGCTCGGTGAACACGAACGGCTGGCTGTCGAGGTTCCAGCGCTCGTCCACCATCCGCGCGCGGCCGTCCGCGAGTCGCACGATGCTCGCGTTATGGAACATGTGTTCGCCGAGGTCTCCTTTGACCGGAAGCATGACGTCGAGCGGGCGAACGTCGAGCCCAACCGCGCCACCGAGCACGAGGAGCAGTTGGCAATTGCCGAGACACTGCGACTGCCGATATTCGAGAACCCGATGGAGGTGGTACTTGTCACTTTTTCCGTCGACCTGTTCGATCGACTCGGCGAGTCGCCGCCGAAGCTCGTCCAAGACACGCAGCTGAACCCGGGCCACCTCGCTGGCCGTGTCCTTCCCATCGGCTTCCCGACGACGGGCCTGGTCGATGCGGCGTTTCCAATCCGCCGGTCTCCAGGGAGCCACGAGTCGAACGAACTGATCGCCGACGTCGTCGGCGTAGCCGAGATCTTTGACACGCACACGGATGCTGGAGGACACGTCAGGGGCAGCGGAGATGGCCGCCGTGATCTCCTGCCCCCGACCACCGTTGGCCCCGCCGACCGCCCACGATGAGGCAATCACCATCGCGATCCACGAGATCCGCCGACGAGAGAATCGACCCTCGCACCGGTGAAGATGGAACGGCATCGTCTTATTCCCTGATCGATCCCACCCGTCCTGCCAGCGAGCCCGGGAATCAATCCACGATAGCCCGCGGAGCAACGGACAAGCAAACGCGTTGGCTGAAATCATGCCTCCGGAATGGCGATGTTGTCGACCGTCCGGCCGCGCAACGCAAGACGTCCGCGATCAACCTCGCTCCTTGCACGAGGCCAGCTTCATCCGGGGGGGCAAGCGACCGGTCAGCGCAGCATCGACCAGTCTTCGAGCGCCGCGCCGGCCGCCTGCTCCGAGAACTTTGTCGGCGCCGTCCCGGTCTCCGCCCGAGTATTCTGGTGCCTTGTGGCTCACACGGCTTGCTCATGCTCCAAAGCCCCTTCCTCCCACTATGCGTCCATCGCTTTTCCCCGGCCAGCCGGTCCCGAGGGCCATCGTTCTGATCGCCCTCGGCTTGACGCTCGCCGTCACCTCGCCAGGGCCTCCTCTCCGCGCCCACGACGACCATCCTCACGCGCCTCCACTCGCGGTCGCGCCGGCCGAGGCCCACAGGCCCTCACGGCTCCCCGATCGGATCATCCTCTCCCCCACTGCCGATCCGGCCCATGGCATGGCCGTGGCCTGGCGGACGAGCACCGATGCCCCGCTCGGCTTCGCCCAGATCGCCGCCGCCACACACGGGCCGGAGTTGCGCTTGAAAGCCGTGACGATCCCCGCCCGCGCCGAGGCCCATCCGACCGATCTGGGGCCATCCATCTGCCATGCGGTCGAGTTTGCCGATCTCGAGCCCGGCACCCGCTACGCCTACCGGGTCGGCGACGGAGCCAACTGGAGCGAGTGGCTGCAATTCGAAACGGCCTCCGCGGAGCCGGCCCGCTTCCAGTTCGTCCACTTCGGCGATGCCCAAAACGACATCCTCTCGATGTGGTCGCGGGTCGTCCGCGAGGCCGGCCGCCACGCCCCCCGGGCCCAACTCATGATCCACTCCGGCGACCTCATCAACCGCGGCGAAGACGACGCCCAATGGGGGGAATGGTTCCGGGCCGGATCGTTCCTCCACGCCCAGATCCCCTCCCTGCCGATCCCCGGCAACCATGAGTATGTGAAGATCGGCGAAGGTGACGCGGCGATCAGCCAGCTTTCGCAACACTGGCGACACCAGTTCAAGCTCCCCGAAAACGGCCCGGCGGGACTCGAGGAAACCTGCTTTTCGCTCGTCTGGGGCGACACCCGGATCGTGGCCCTCAACAGCAACGAAAAGCCCGCCGAACAGGCAGCCTGGCTCGACGAGCTGCTCGCGCGCGATCGGCGCCGCTGGGTCGTCTGCAGCTTCCACCATCCGATTTTTTCGGCGGCCAAGAACCGGGACAACGCCGTCCTTCGCGCCGCCTGGAAGCCGGTCTTCGACCGGCATGGCGTCGACCTCGTGCTCCAGGGCCACGATCATGTCTACGGCCGCACCGGGCTCGTGCCGCCAGGAGACCCTCCAGCCACGATTGAAAACGCCCCCACCGGCGTCAATCGGGTCGATCCGACAAGCGGGACGGTGTACGTCGTGAGCGTCAGCGGGCCGAAGCAGTACGACCTGAGCGACAGCCAACCCCTCATGGAACGCCTAGGTGAAGACACGCAGCTGTTCCAAATCATCGAGATCGAGGGCAATGAGCTCCACTTCGAATCCCGGACGGCCATCGGCGCCCTCTACGACGGCTTCACGCTTCGCAAACGCGCCACGGGCCCCAACGAGCTGATCGTTCGGGAGGATCTCCTCCCCGTGCGCCGTCGGCCGCCGAAGCCGGCGGCACCAGAGCCGGCCGCAGCCGCGAGGTGACCGCGCCGGTCAGCCCTCCCCGCCGCGCCGCCCCTCGGCGATCCGGCGGAACTCCGACGCCACGGCTGGGAAGTCGTTGACGATCCGGCGAAACTCATCGCCATCGAGGACGAGGAGATCGCAGGGCGTGATGGCCCGCACCGTCGCCGCGCGGGGCTGATCGAAGAGCACCGCCATCTCCCCGAAAAACTCCCCTTCGCGGAGCACGCCGAGCCTCGATCCATCCCCGCCGATCGCCTCGAGCTCGCCGCGACAGACGAAATACATCTCGTCGTCGTGCGCCCCCGCAGCGACGATGCTTTCACCGGCCTCGGCCGCCAAAGGCCGGAATGCTGGAAGGAGATTATTGAGGACGAGCGCCGGTGCCTCCGCGAAGAAGGCCGTCCGCGCGAGCACGTCACGATTGAGGATCTCATGCCAGTGACGGCCGTCGCGGGCGAGGAGGTCGCTGGCGGCCCGCGGGCCCCAGGTGCCGGCGACATAGTTGGGATAGTCGTCCGCCGGTGTCGCGGCCCAGGCATCGAGCACCGGCTGGACGATCTCCCAGGCAGTCTCGACGAAATCGGTCCGCGAAAAGAGCGTCGGATCACCGTTCAAAGCACTGTAAAGGAGCACCTCGTAGCCGGTGCCACGGGCGGCATCGAAGGCATCGGCATAATCGAATCGCATCCCCGCCCGCTGAAGGGTGAACAACGGCCCCGGCCGCTTCGCCTGCATGCGGATCTCCACGCCCTGAAAAGGCTGGATGTGGAAGACGAGGAGATTCCCCTCGGCCGCCCCGCCGGCCGGATCGACTCCGGCGGTGGCCGCCGTGTCGGGACGAAACTGGACGACGATCTCCGTGCCCCGCTTCCAGAGCGACTTCCCCGACCGCAGATAGACCGGCATCCCCTGAAAGCGCTCGTTGTCGACATGGAGTCGGATGGCTGCGAACGTCTCGGTGTTCGACTGCGGATCGACGGCGGGCTCAGCACGATAGGCGACCGCCGCGGAGCCATCGGCCTTCTTTCCCGCGCCGTACTGCCCGCGGACACACGCGTCGGCGACGTCGCCCTCCTTCAACTGCCGCACGCTCGCAAGCAGCTCCGACTTCGCATCGCGGACGGCCGCTGGATGGAGCGATGCCGGCGGCTCCATGCAGACATACGCCATCATCTGCAGGAGATGGTTTTGAATCATGTCGCGGACGACGCCGGTGCGGTCGTAGTAGCCGCCGCGGGTCTCCACGCCAACGGTCTCCGTCGCGGAAATCTGAATGTGGTCGATGTGCCGGCCGTTCCACAGCGGCGCGAACATGCCGTTGGCCAGCCGAAAGGCGAGGAGGTTCTGCACCGTCTCCTTTCCGAGGTAGTGGTCGATGCGGTAGATCTCCTCCTCCGGCCAGTGCGCCAGCAGCGACTGATTGAGGGCCCGGGCGCTGTCGAGATCGCGGCCGAACGGCTTCTCGACGATGATCCGCTTCGTCCCCGGCAGCCGCGTGAAGCCGGCGGCATCGAGCTGCCGGTTGACGAGCGCAAAGAAGTCGGGGGAGATCGCCAGGTAGAGAAGCGTGTTGCCGCCGGCACCGACCTCCGCGCCGACCACATCGACCAGCGTCCGCAGCCTGGTGAAGGCCCCGGCGTCGTCGAAGTCGCCGGCCAGATAGTGAATCCGCGATTCGAGCCAGCTCCACCGCTCTTGGTCGAGGTTCGGACGGGTGCAGAACTTCGCGATGTCAGTGCGCAACCGCGCGCGGAAGTCCTCCGTCGACAGCTCGTCGCGCCCCATGCCGACGACGGCAAAACCCTCGGGAAGAAGACCGTCGCAGGCGAGGTTCAAAAGCGCCGGCATGAGCAAGCGTTTCGTGAGATCGCCGGAGGCACCAAGGATCACGAGGACTCCCGGAGCGGCGGGCTGGGCGGCCGACGTGGCTGCGGAGCGAGAGGACATGAAGTGAATCCAGGGAAAAAAGGGCGGAGGGGAAGGGCTACGTGCCGGACCACCGGGAACCGATTGATCGCCTCGTCTCACTCGACGTAGATCGGATTGGCGAGCACCCAGGGGAGCGGCCGGTCGGCGACGTCGAGCCACAGCTCGACGCGGTGATTGCCCGGGGCGGTGGGCACATATTCGAGGGTCGTGCCGTCGGCTTCGTAGACCATCTCGCCCCGGTTGAAAACTTTCCAATGCCCGGGCAGCGGCGCCCGGCCACGGAGGACCGGCGAGCCTGAAAGCGCCACATGGCTCCCCATTTCGTGACGGCCGTTACCGTCCTCGGCCTGGAAGTCGAAGCCGCGGGCGTCGGCGATCCAGTCAAAGGCGACAAACGCCCGCCCCTTCACGAGGCCCTCCTGGATGGCGTCGCGCGACAGCTCCGTGGCCAAAACGTGCGTGCCGACATGCCGGAGGCTTTGCTCGTAGGGATCGAGCTGGAGCTTGAAGACGAGATCGCCAGGCTTCGCGTCGGCGGGAATCGGCGTGAACGCCGCCACGACGGCTCGATCGAGCACCGTCAGCTCCTCGTCGAGGGCGTCGGCAATCCGCACCTTGTCTCCCTCCAGGAGCGTGATCCGCAGGCCGACGTTCTCGTGGGCGTCGTTGCCCGAAACGCCGGTGTGGGGATAGACGGCGCAGAGTTCGTCGAAGCGCTTCAGGTAATCGCTTGGCGGATCGAAGATCGCGGCAAGCGACTCTTGTGGATAAGCGTCAAGAACCTTTTTCACTTGCACGAGCCAGAGCGGATTTTTCATCATCGCGTAGAGGCGAGCCTCCTCCTTGGCGTCGGCATGGGTGTTGTAGATCTCGGAGCCGGTGAGGCTGTCGAGGTTCCAGTCCATCCGTTCCTCGAGGTGGCAAAGAAACGTCATCCCGTCACCCGCCCGCACGCGCCGGACGAGATCCTGCGGGTCGAGCGCATCGTGCTCGGGCACCGTTCGCCGGGGGTAGACGAGCATCCCCTTTGTCTCCGCTCCCGGCACGAGGAGCACGCCATCGACGAGCCCGGTGTGGCCGTCGGTGACGAAGTCGTAGTGAGCCGCCGGATGCTCGGTGAAGAGCAGCGCGTCGGTGCCAGCCCGCTTGGCGGCCGCCACGATGCTCTCGATCTTCCCCCGGCTGTCGTGGGAGAAGGCCGAATGGACGTGGAGATTGCAGCGGTATTCGTGGAGATCGCCGCCCCGCTCCAACGGCATCCGCGCGGCGGCAAACGCCTCCACGGCCTCATGAACGGCCGCGACCTTCCCCAGCGTCAGCCGGTCGATCGCATCCTCGGCTCCGAGCGAGCCCGCCACGATCGCTCCAACAACCGCCACGATTGCTCCCCAGCCGATTCGACTGCCTGCCATTGAAGCGACTCCTTGGCTGTCCCGGATCATCCTCATTCCGCTTCCGCCGCGGCGATCGCCGCATCATAAAAGGCCCGGGCCTCGTCGTAAGCGGCCGCGGCTGCCTCACGTTCCGCCTCGCGGATCTGCCCCACTTTTGCCTTCCAGCAGATATCGACCGCCTCCCGGCACCACCGCGCGCTTCTGCGGCTGGCGCGGACCGGCTTGTCAGCCACCTCCACCCAGACAGGGTTTGTGTGAACGCTCGGGAAGATCCGGATCGCCACCCAACTCGACCGCTCGATCGCGACGCGGAAGCCGAGCTCCTCGACATGCCCGTCGGCTTCGATCATCTGCGTCAGCACCGGCTCGCCGTTGACGATCACCTCCACCGGCACCTGCCGCGACGCGCCGACCCGGGCGCGCTCGAGATGCCAGTAGGGCTTGTCGTCGAGGCGCCGGGCGCGGATCGCCTCCGTCGCCGGCGTCGGTTCCGCGTCGGCCAGGAGGGCCGCGACGTCGCAGGCCACCGTCACCGTGCCGGGCTTGTCGAGGACGCGCGTGCTCAGCTTGCCGCCATCCCCCGGCTCACCCACCGCCACGTGATCGACGGCGAACTCGAGGACGTGCGAGAGGCCGTCGCCACAGTAGCTGCGGCCATCCTTGACCCCCTTCACCCAGGCATCGAAATCGAGCGGTTGCCCCTCGTCGAGCTTGACGTAGATCCGGCCCAGCCCCACCCGATCGCCGTAGATGCAGGGGAAGTCGGTCTCGCCGCTGATCCTCGGCGTGAGTCCGCAGTTGAGAGTGTGGTACCAGACGTTGAGCTCCCACACCGCCGGCGTGTCGACAGCCGAGAGGAAATCGCACACGCCGGTCGCCGCCGTGACGACATATTCATTGGCGCCGATCCCGTCGAAGCGGGGCATGGCGTAGTCGGGGAGCTTCGCTGCCGCCTTTCCCGGCCAGTCGCTTGCCGGCCGCTGGCCGCGAAACTCGCGGCCTCCCCCCGGCAGCACGTCGGGGAGTTCGAGCCCCCAGCCAGAATGGCTATAGCCCACGACGCCCCCCTGCTCCCGCCCCCAGGCGAGCACCGGCTGCGTCCAACTCGGCCATTCCTCGATGAGCGTCGTGCCGGGGTAGTCGTCCTCGGTGAGGCGGAGGAGGCAGAGGTGCCCAGCATGCGATGACGGGAAGCCGCTCACCTCGACGTCGTAGCGCATCAGCGACTCCGGCGTCGAGAGGGCCGATGGCTTCCCTTCGAAGTGCTGCTTTTGGACATACCAGCACGGGCCCCAGGAGAGAACGCAGCCGACGTCGAGATTCTCGCCGACGATGTGCCGCATCATGTCGGCCGGGCCGACGCCGGCGGTGGGATTTTCATAGTGAGCGCACCCGGCGGCATGGACGTGATGGTCGCCGGAGAACCAGCGGCGCTGCGACGGCTGGATCCAGCGCTCGAGCCGGAAGTCCTCGCGGTGAGTCGCCACGCCGGCAGGGATCTTGACGGTCGCCCGCTTCACCCGGTATTCGGGGCCGCGGGAGAGCTCGACGGAATACTCGCCGGGGGGAAGAGAGATCGTCTCGCCGTCGGCCCGGTAGACCTGATCGTGGAAGAAGAAGTCGGGGGCGAGACGACGGGCGGGATTGGGATGGACGCGGCCGAGCCGGTCGCGGAACACGAACGACGCCGTCGTCGGGCTGCCGTCGTGGTCGCGGACGCCGAGGGTCACCGCCACCGCAGGAAGACATTCAAAGAGGATCGGGACGGTGGCCCGGAAGCCGAGATCCTGCGTCCCCTGGCCAACGTTGAACCCGAGCGTCGCCTCGCGCTTTCCGGCGTCGCGGGCGTGGAGCTGAAGGATCCGGTATTCGAGGGCGAGCCCTGACAGCTCGTCTTTCAGAGGCTGTGACGTGAAGAACGTGGCATCGAGCCAGCGGTCCGCCGATTCCTCGGGGGAGACTTCGATCCGCGGATCGGGGCTGCCGCTGCTCCGCTTCACCATCGGCTTCAGCTGCGGCCCCTCGACGCGCACCGGCGCCGTGATTCCGGCGAGGTTGTGAACCTTGACGAGGAACGTCCGCCAGCCCTGTTCGACGAGTTCCTTCGCGGCCGGTCCCTCGACCACCGACACGCGGCTCTCGGCGTTGATCGTCACCCCCGCCACGCAGAGCGGATCGAGGATCTCCTGAAGACACTGGATCGCGTCAGTCGCGTGCCGAGCGTCGCCCCCCTTCCCTGCCGCTTGGAGCGCCTCCTTCGTCGCGGCCGGCAGCGGG
>CAJAYZ010000004.1 GCA_903949225.1 uncultured Planctomycetaceae bacterium | reverse complement strand
GCCATCCACGGCCGTATCATCCACACCATGGCCGGCGACTCGATCCCCGATGGCGTTGTCGTCGTGACCGACGGCCGAATCGTGGCCGTCGGCCCAGCGGCGACCGTGGCGATTCCCGCCGATGCCCGCATTCTCCGGGCCGCGGTCGTCACCCCCGGGCTCGTTGATGCCCACTGCGTTGTCGGCTTGGCAGGCTATCTCAACCAGGATCACGATCAGGACCAACTCGACGCCACGGAGCCTGTCCAGCCGGAACTGCGCGCCGTCGACGCCTACAACCCGCGCGAGCGGCTCGTTGAATGGGTGCGTGGCTTCGGCGTCACGACCCTCCACACCGGTCATGCCCCCGGGGCGCTCGTCTCCGGCCAGACGATGGTGGTGAAGACGGCCGGGACCGCCACCGTACTTAAAGCTACCGCGATGGTCGCCGTGACGCTCGGGGACGCCGGGCGGGCCCAGGTGGACAAAAAGGCCCCCGGCACGCGGGCGAAGTCGGTCGCCATGCTGCGGACAGAGCTGGCCAAAGGGGCGGAATACGGACGGAAGCAGGCCGATCCCGATGTGGAGAAGCGCCCAGCCCCCGATCTCCGACTCGACGCTATGGCGCGGATCGTGGCGGGGGAGTGGCCGCTTCTGGTGACCGCCGACCGGGCCACCGACATCGCAGCGGCGCTGCGGGTGGCGGAGGAGTTTGGGGTGAGGATTGTCCTCGATTCCGCGGCGGAATCGCACCTCCTCATCGACCGGATCCGCGCCGCCGGGGTGCCGGTCATCCTCCACCCGACGATGAAAAGATCGGGGGCCGGCGAGACGGAGAACGCCAGCTTCGAGACCGCAGCGACACTGCGAAAGGCCGGGATCCCGGTGGCGCTCCAGAGCGGCTACGAAAGCTATGTCCCCAAGACCCGCGTCGTCCTCTTCGAAGCGGGCGTGGCGTCGGCCAACGGGCTCTCGGTCCAGGAGGCGCTGGCGACGATCACGATCGATGCCGCCCGGATCCTCGGGGTCGCTGATCGGATCGGATCGATCGAGTCCGGCAAGGATGCCGATCTGGCGCTCTTCGATGGCGACCCGTTCGAATACACGACGCACTGCACCGGCGTGATCATCGATGGGGCCGTCGTCGCAGATCAGCCGCGGTGAGTGTCGCTGGCCGGTCTGGCCGAAGAGTTCACAAGCTACGGGAGTGGACCATGAAACGGGGCTCGGGTTGCCGGTGCGAATGGAGGATCATCCTCGCGTTGCTTGTCTCGGGAGCGGTCTTGCCCGTCATCGCCGTCGGGGCAGCGCCCGACCAACCGCCAAACATCGTGCTCCTTTTGGCAGATGACCTGGGAATCAACGATCTGGGCTGTTATGGCCGGGCCGATCACGTCACCCCGGCGCTCGATCGGCTGGCCACGACTGGGACGCGGTACACAGCTGCCACGGCGGCGGCGAGCGTCTGCTCCCCCTCGCGCGTCGCCCTCCTCACCGGCATCCATCCCGCCCGGGCCAACCTCACCACCTTCCTCCCCGGCCGATCAGACCGGGCCAGCCACAAGCTCCTCTCGCCCGTGATCGAACAGGCCCTGCCGGCAGCAATTCCCACGCTTGCCGAGCGGCTGGGTCCAGCCGGCTATCGCAGTCATTTCGTCGGCAAGTGGCACCTCGGGGGCGAGGGGGCCCTGCCGACCGACCGGGGCTTTGCGACAGCGGCCACCGGGCGAGCGAACCCCGGGCCTGAATCACAGGAGGGGGCGAAGGGGGAGCAGCGGCAGGCCGCCGACGCGGTGCGGATCATCGCCGAGCAGGGCCGCGACCACCACGACGAGCCATTCCTGCTCGTCGTCGGCTTCGATTCGCCGCATGTGCCGCTGGCGGCCCCGGCGGCGGAGATCGTCGCGCACGCGGGGGCGTTCAATCCAACCTACGCAACCTTGGTGTCGAAGCTCGACGAGGCAGTAGGGAAGATCCTCACGGCACTCGACGAGGCCGGCATCGCCGACACCACGCTCGTCGCCTTCACCTCCGACAACGGCGGCCTCCATGTGCCGGAGATCGGCGATCCCCCGCCGACATTCAACGCCCCCTTCCGGGCCGGCAAGGGATTTCTCTACGACGGCGGCCTGCGCGTGCCGCTCATCGTGCGCTTCCCCCGCGGCACCGAGGCAGAACGCGTCGTGGCGGCCCCTGTCTCCACGGGTGATCTCGTGCCGACGATCTGCCGCCTGGCCGGGGTCGCCGCACCGGAGCCTGCCGACTTCCACGATCTCGCTGACGCGGCCCTCCCATCCGCCGAAAACGTCCGCCCGTTCTTTTGGCACCAGCCCCACTACACCAACCAGGGGGGCCGGCCGGCCGGTGCGATCCGACTGGGCGACTGGAAGCTCATCGAACACTTCGAGGATGGCAGCCTCGAGCTCTTTCACACCGGCGACGACGTCGGCGAGGCGACGGACCGCTCGGCTGCCGAGCCGGCGCGGGTGGCCGACCTCCGCGGCCGACTCGAAGCCTGGCGCCGCAGCGTCGCTGCGAAGGAGATGTCGGCCAACCCTCGCTTCGACCCGGCCGCCTGGCAGTCCTGCCATGCCGAGATCGATCTCTCGAGGCTCCCTGCCGCGGCGACAGCCGCCGAGATGGTCGCGCCGCTTGCCGCGTGGCGGAAGGCAATGGACGACGACGACGCCGGCCCCCAGGCGACACGAAACGGCTGGTTCCGCCTGTTGGCGAGGGACGCGACCGTGGCCGGAGAGAAACTCTGCTACGAGCCGCAGCCCGAGAAGGACACGCTCGGCTACTGGGTGAATGCCGCCGACAGGGCATGGTGGGACTTCCAGCTCAACGAGCCGGGCCGCTACCGGGTCACCGTTCTGCAGGGCTGCGGAGCGGGGCAGGGGGGATCGACCGTGGAACTGAACACCGGCGTCGCGGGGCTCGAGTTCACCGTCGAGGAGACGGGGCACTTCCAGCGCTTCGTGCCGCGAACCGTCGGCACGCTCGACCTCCCGGCCGGGAACGTGAGACTCGTGGTCACCCCTCTTGAAAAGAAGGCCGCCGCGGTGATGGACCTGCGGAGCGTGACGCTCGAGCGGATCGACTGACAAGGGCGGCCGGCGGGCCTGATGGGCCGACTTAGATCTGTCAGATCTGGTAGTCGTGTTCGAGGGCCGGGACCTCGCCGCGCATGCGGAGCTTCGGTCGTTCGAGGACAACCGTCGTCCGGGGGTCGACGCTACGCGTCAGCCAGACGTTGCTGCCGATGACGGAATCGTGACCGATCCGCGTTGCCCCGCCGAGGACCGTGGCATTGGCGTAGATCACGACGTTGTCCTCGATCGTCGGATGGCGCTTCGTCCCCCGGATGAGATGCCCGTCGCTGTCGGTCTGGAACGACAGCGCACCGAGCGTCACCCCTTGATAGAGCTTGACGTGACGGCCGATCTCGCACGTCTCGCCGATGACGACGCCGGTGCCGTGATCGATGAAGAAGTGATCCCCGATCGTCGCGCCGGGGTGGATGTCGATGCCGGTCCGCGCATGGGCCCATTCGGCCATCATCCGGGGAATGAGCGGCACTTCGAGGCGGTGAAGAAGGTGCGCCAGCCGGTGGATCGTGACGGCCTCGAGCCCCGGATAGCAGAAGATCACCTCGTCGAGCGTCCGCACGGCCGGGTCGCCGTCGTAGGCCGCCTGGACATCCGTCGCGAGAACGCGGCGCAGGTCGGGGATCTTTCCGAGAAACTCCACGGCCTTCGCCTGCCCGAGGGCGTCGAAATCGGCAGCGTCGACGCATTCCTGGACGACATCCGGGACGGCCGGCAACTCGGCGCCGTGGACGGCCGCCTGGGCCCGGGCCGCCACGCTGTGGCGCAGGGCCCGGCCGATCTGCGTCGTCAGTTTGTCATGGAGACCGTCGATGAGGTCGCCGACATGGTAGGTGACGTTGCCAAGGTGGAGGTTCTCGCGCCGCCGGTAGCCCGGGTAAAGGATCTCCTTGAGATCCTCACAGGCAGCGACGATCGTCTCGTACTTTGGCAGCGGGCAGTGCCCGAGGTACTGGATCGTGGGGACGTCCTGATACGTCTTCACAATCCGCCGGGTGAGTTCCGGGAGCTGTTCCTTGATGCGAAGGTCGGTAGCCATGGGACTCGATCGTAGGGCCCTGCCGACCCGCTCGGCAACGGGACGGTCAGGCAGGTAACGGAGCCGGGTCAGGCACGGGAACCGCACCGGGGCGCCCGCACACTCGCGCCACCGTTCCCTTCGACGCGGAAGGTTGCGGAAATTGAGGGTTGTTTGGCAGTTTGCCCCTGCCAGGACCCCGCCCCCGGCGACTGGGAAAGGAGGGAAAAAGGCGGGATTTCAGACCGATTCGCCGCACGCGGCCAGGGCGGCGGCAAGCGACAGCCCGCCGTCATAGAGGGCCCGGCCGACAATGCAGCCCTCGGCACCGATGCCAGCCACGCGGCGGAGGTCGTCGGCAACGGCGATCCCCCCCGACGCCACGACCGGAAGGCGGACGCTCTGGATCATCTCCGACAGGGCGGTCAGGTTCGGCCCCGAGAGCATCCCGTCGGTGGCGATGTCGGTGTAGACCAAGCCGGCCAGCGGGAGATGCTCACTCCGCCGGGCGACGTCGAGGGCGAGCACCGGGCTCGTGTCGACCCAGCCACGGACCGCGACGCGACCGTCCCGGGCATCGAGGCCGAGAACGATCTTGCCGGGGAGAGCCTCGGCCATGATCCCGAGGAGCTCCGGCTGCTCGATGGCGACGCTCCCTACGACCAGCCGGGAGACGCCGGCATCGGCATAGGCGCGGGCCGTGTCGAGCGAGCGGATTCCTCCGCCGAGCTGACAGGGCACCCCTGCCGCCCTCACCATCCGGGCGACGAGGTCGGCCTGCACCGGGCTCCCCGACTTCGCGCCGTCGAGGTCGACGACATGGATCCGGCGGGCCCCCTGATCGACGAATCGTCGCACCTGCTCGACCGGGTCGTCCGCAAACACCGTCTCACGGTCGTAGTCCCCCTGGAGCAGACGGACGCAGCGTCCCCCGCGGAGGTCGATCGCGGGCCACAGATCCATGGGGGCATCTCCAGAGGGGCGGCGGGGAACGTCAACAGAAAATCGGTCGCAGGTCGATCGCGGGTCACGGGCGGTCAACGAATGCCCGGAGGAGACGCATGCCGGCCTCCTGGCTCTTCTCGGGATGGAATTGCGTGGCGAACAAGCGGCCGCGAGCGACGGCGGCACAGAACTCGCCCCCGTAGTCGGTGACCCCGGCGATGACGGAGGGGTCGCGGGGCCTGGCGGCGTAGGAGTGGACGAAGTAGTACCAATCGTCGGGGCTTTGCGCGAAGCGCTCCGCCGCGGGGCCCCAGGTGACGGTGTTCCACCCCATGTGGGGCACCTTCATCCCCGTGGGGAGTTCGAACCGGGCCACGTCCCCTTCGAGGAGACCGAGGCCGCGATTCTCGCCCCCCTCCCAGCCGGTCTCGAAGAGGAGCTGAAGGCCCATGCAGATCCCGAAGAACGGCTTGTCGGCGCGGACATGCGCCACGATCGGCTCGACAAGGCCGCGGGCCCGCAGTTCCCGCATCGCATCATCAAAGGCCCCCACGCCGGGGAGCACCACCCGCTCCGACTCCGCCACGCGCTGCGGATCATCGCTGATGAGGGCCTCGACGCCGATCCGCTCGAGCGCCTTTTGCACGCTGCGGAGATTCCCGCTGCCGTAATCGATGATCGTGACCATGCTGGCAGTGTACGGTGGCGGGCGGGCGGCCGGGAGGGCTGCTCGCTGGGCCACGGGCGGCCTTCTCAGCCGGCGGGGGTGTCGGCCAGCGGAGCCGCCGGTTCGGGCGCGATCTGCTCTGGCGCGATCTGCTCTGGGTAGACGACCAACTCGATCCGCCGGTTCGGGGCCCGGCCGGCGGCCGTGGCGTTGGAAACGACCGGGTGGTTGGGCCCATGGGCGACGACGAACAACTGCCCCGCCTTGAGGCTTGTCCGGCCGCAGAGGAAGTCGAAGACGGCGCTGGCGCGGGCCACGCTCAGTTGATGCGGCGAGCCCCAGGTCGCGTTCTGGAGCGGCTCGGTGTCGGTGTGCCCCTCGATGCCGATGAATTGGCCTTTGAAAACGCCCGACACTTCCGTTGCCGTCTGCGAGAGGAGGGCGGCGCCTGAGGGGAGCATCGAGGCCGTCCCCGGCTCGAAGAGCTTGTCGGCCGGGATCTCGATCCGCACGACCGAACCATCGAGCCGGGACGTGACGCCAGGGATCGCCAGATGATTCATCCCCTCGCGCATCGAGGCTGGATCGATCGCGGGGACAAGCGGCTGGGCCCCCGGACCCCCGGGTGATTCAAACGTCCCCGGAGGCCCCGCCGGGCGGGCCACGGCCCGGGCCTGGGCCAACTGCGACGAGGTCGAGGCGAGTTGCTCGCGGAGCGCCGACAGCTCCTCCTGCACCAGCTGCGTCTCCTGACGGCTCCGGGTCAGCTGCGTCTCGAGCGCCTTCGGATCGGCGTTGGCATACGACGGCAGCGGCGCCACCGTGGCCGGCGCGAGGGGCACCGACGGGGCCTGCGGCGCGAAGCTCACCGGCATCATGCCGGAGGTGGCACGGAAGGGGTTCTGCGTGCAGCCGATCGCCACCGGGGCGACGAGGAGACAGGCAACGATGCGGAGGTGCTGGGCCGCCATGGTGCCTGTTCCGATCCCCGGCCCCCCGCGGGGCCGGTGGTGGGTGGGGGACGCCGGTGGAGGGGGGATGGTAGGGAGCGATCGGAGGGGGAACAAGCCCGATGCCCGCGGCCCCGCCGAGGACAAACGTCAGCCCTAGCGGGCTGTGGATAAAGTGATCGCCGCCGGATGCGGCGTTCGAAAACCCCGAAAACATCGGCTTTTTTGGGGGTGTCCAAAGTGGAAAAAAGGTCATGGATGACTTTTTCCACGGGCAGCTAGAGCAGCACGAGCAAGCCAACGAGCAACACTCCCAACACAACGATCGCGGCCAGGGCCACCCGTCGGGCCACCGGCCCCAGCGACGCCCAGACCCACAGCGACAGCGCCGTCCCCACGACCACGGCAACGACCATCCCGACGAGTTGGCCGGTCTCGGCAAACGTCGCGGCCGCTGCCTGCCACAGCGGCCGCCAGCCGATCACGACCGTCGCGGTGCCCATGCACAGGCCCGGGCCGAAGGGGAGCTCACTCTCGCGGTGGCGGACGATCTGGACAACGGCATGAAAAAGTCCGAAGAGCACACCGAGGAAGCAGGCAAGGACGCTCGCCTGCCAGCCGAGCCACGCGCCCACCATCGCCAT
>CAJAYZ010000003.1 GCA_903949225.1 uncultured Planctomycetaceae bacterium | reverse complement strand
GGAGGTGGTGGTCTCGTTTTTGGAAGGGGATCCCGACCAGCCGCTGATCACCGGGGTGGTCTACAACGGGACCAACAAGCTCCCCTTCCCCCTCCCCGATAACAAGACACAAAGCGGCCTGCGGACGCGGAGCAGCAAGGCGGGGGGGGAGACGACCTTCCACGAGCTGCGCTTCGAGGACAAGAAGGATGCGGAGGAGATCTATTTTCACTCCGAGCGCGATTTCAAGCGGGTGGTCGAAAACAACGACAGCCTCGAGGTCGGGTTTACCAAGAAGGAAGACGGCAACCGCGACGTGAAGGTGTTCAATGATGCGACCGAGACGATCGGCTGCAGCGACGCCAAGGCGGGAAGCCGGACGGCGACGGTGTGGAAAAACGACACCACGACGGTGAAGACAGGCGATCAGTCGGTGACCGTCGAGAAGGGCAATCAGACGGTGACGATTGAAAAGGGGGACCAGACCATCTCTGTCGACACCGGCAACCAGACGGTGAAGATCGGAAAAGGGGACCAGACGATCACGATCTCCTCCGGCAAGCAGGCGGTGACGCTCGGCGGCGGCGATGCGTCGCTGCGGGTGAAGATGGGGGATCGGACGGTGAATGTCGATCTCGGCAAGTACGATGTCACCGCGATGAAGGAGATCGCCTTCAAGGTGGGGGCAAGCTCGATCACGCTCGACCAAACTGGCGTCACCATCAAAGGGATGAACATCAGCATCGAGGGGCAGATGCAGACCTCCGTGAAGGGATTGATGACGGAAGTGAAGGCCTCGGCAACGCTCCAAGCCGGCGGGGCGATCACGATGATCGGATGAGCCCATGACTTTCCCCAAGCAACCAACCCCGTCGCAGTCGCCAGCGCCGATCAATATCTTTGCCTCGGAGAAGGAGATCCGGGAGCGGTTGGCGCTTGCCGATCTCGACGACGCTTCGATCGATGCGGTCGCCGCTGGAGGCAGCGATCTTGTCGCCGCGGCGCGGGCCCTGACAGAGGCAGGCAACGGCGAGGCTGCGGTGACCGTCCTGGCGCAAGGACTGAAACGCCGGGCGGCGGTGTGGTGGGCCTGTGCCGTCGTTCGCCGTGAGCCCGCTCCCGAAGTGCCGCCAGCCGATTCCCCCCGCCTGGTGGCAGCGCGAGCGCGGGAGCTGCGGGCGCTCGAGGCTGCCGAGGCATGGGTCTTGAACCCGGGCGAGGCGGCGGCTCAGGCGGCGCACGATGCCTCCAGGGAGGCCTCCGGAACGCCGGCCGGGCTGGCGGCCCTGGCGGCGTTTCTCGGCGGAGAGAGCCTCGCTCCCCCGGGTGCGATGCCCGTGCCCCCTGCCGACCACCTCGCCGGCATCGCCGTCAGTGGCGCGATCCGGATCGCGGCGGTGCGTTATCGGCCGGAGAAGTCCGGGGCCACACTCCGCGATTTTCTCGAGATTGGGCAGCGGATCGCAGACGGTACGGAGTCGTGGGAGTGATCACTCCGGTGCCCGGCCGTGCCGGAAAAAAATGGTAGCGTGATCTCGATGTCGACCCTGTCGGAAAAGGATTGCAGCCATGGGACAACCCGCCGCCAGAGTCAGTGACATTCACGTCTGCCCGATGCTCACCGGGCCTGTGCCCCACGTCGGCGGGCCGATCGTGGTGGGGGCGTTCACCGTCCTCATCGGCGGTCTGCCGGCGGCGCGGCTCGGCGACATGTGTGTCTGCGTCGGGCCGCCGGCGACCGTGATCATGGGCTCGCCGAAAGTCTTGATCGGCGGGAAACCGGCGGCGCGGATGGGGGATCAGACTGCCCATGGCGGCACGATCTCGATGGGGTGTTTCACCGTCCTCATCAGTTGACGATCACTGGTCCAATCCGCGCAGGCGATCCGGCTTCAGGGTGCCGTGCGGACGACGCGCCTCGGGGCCCTGTCAACCGCTCGTCGATGTCCCGCAGGCGTTGCAGAACTTGGCGCCTGGGGCAGTCTCGGCACCACACTCGCGGCAGACCAGCGACTGGGCCACCGCCGAGCCGCACTCAGGGCAGAAGTTCCCCGCGAATGCCGTGCTGCACTTCGGACAGACGTGGCGGGCAGTGGGCGTGGTGCTGTTTTGCGTGATGTCGACGCCGGGAAGCATGTCGGTCGACATCGCCTTGCGCTGCATCCACGTGGCCCGTGCCTTGTCCTGGATGCTCGCCAGCTCCTCGTCGAGGAGCGGGCTGCAGGTCTTGCAGAGGCTGCGGGGCCCGTTCCAGCAGGCGACCTCGCAAACCCATTTGCCGCAGCGACCGCAGAGCTTGAACTGTTTCTTGGCCTCCTCAACCGCCAGGCGGAGAGCCTCGTCACGCTCGTGACCACGGAGGAAATCCTTTCCGGCATTGAGCGCCCCGCTGGCAGCCGCCCCACCACTGAACAAACTCCCGGTGGCGCGGAGGACACCGCTGGCGATCCCCATCTTGCTCGGCTTGAACGAAGACATGCACCCGGTGTGGCAGCGATCGCACTTGAACTCGAACTGGAATCCAGCTTCCGTGGAGCGGTCGTTGATGTTGTTGGTGAACTGGATCATGGTCATGAGCGGACTCCGGGAATGGGAAGAAGCTCGATCAGACGGTTACGGCCATCGGGCAACTTGCAGAACAGGGGCTCGTCGAGGTCATGGGGAAGCCGAGGCCGGAAGCGGTCGCTGCCATCGCCGCCACCATCGCGATCGGTGCCAGAGCCGGCATCGGCAGGCCGGCGCTGACTTTCATGCTGGCCATCGCTGCCAGGCTCGCTCCCACCATCGGCCCGGCGAGAGCCATCTGTGACGAGATCGAGGATGGCACGCCGAGCGCGGCGGGGGAAGAGATGGTCGCCAGCGGCGCGAGTGCAGCGATGGCGTTGGTGAGCTGCTGGAGGACGTCGGGGGCGGAAAGATTGACGGCGAACGCCGTCTGGATGCTGGCCACGGCGGTGATCGCTGCCAGTGGCGGCAGAAGCCCGGCCAGGGAGAGGGGAGGCAACGCCAGGGCCGCCAACGCCGACATCTTGGCCTGGAGCTTCAGCATTCCGCCGGGGGCAGCGAGATTGACCCCCATCGCGGCGGCGGCGTTGAGGGCCGTGAGGTAGGAGGCGATCTGTGCCGGCGGCGAGGTGAACTGCACGGCCGCCAGCGGGGGGACGGCAAGCGCCGCCTTGATGCCCACGATGGCGCCGGGGACGAGCGGATTGATACCGAGGGACATACGGATCGTCTGCATCGAGGAGGCCAGCGAGGCGAGGCTCGCTAAACCTGCCGGAACGGCAAACGGCCCGATTCGCGCCAGATTCGCCTGCAGCGTGGTGATGGCCATCGCCATGCTGGCAGCCGCGTCGGCGGCGAAGGGATCGATCCCCAGACCGCTCTGGATTGCCGTGACCGCCGCCGCGGTGGCGGCCAGATTGGCAAGCGCCAGGGGGGGGAGCGGCAGCGGGGGGAGATTCAGTGCGGCCACCACCGAGAGCATGCTCCCCATGCTCATCTGGGCGGAAAAATTGGCCTGCGATGCCATCGCCGCCACCGGGGCGATATTGGGCAGTGGCGGGAGGGGCGGCACCGCCATCAGAGCAAGGGACTGGGCGAGGTTTTGCAGCCCCAGCAAGCACATGCAGCTCATCGGGTTTCACCCGCGACATCCCGCCGCGGGGCGAACTCCGCGGAGCTGCGGTGGCGCCAGCCTTCAAGTGATCTCATAACCGATCCCCCCGTTTGCGATCACGATCTTCACGTCGGTCACCGGCACTCCCTCTGCCATCCGGGCAAGCAGCCGGGAGGAGAGCTCTGGAAGCATCGAGCCGGTGAGGATGTGGTCGATGTTGCGGGCGCCGCTGTCGACCTCGTGGCAGCGGGAAACGACCGTCGCCACCACCTCCGGAGTATACGAAAAGCGTGCCTTGTAGTTCGCCTCGACGCGCCGCCTGATGGCCGCCAGTTTGAGCTCGCAGATGCCCCGGAGGACGTCGTCGGCAAGGGGGAAATAGGGGATCACCGTCACCCGTCCGAGGAACGCCGGCTTGAACACCTTGAGCAGCTCGGGGCGGATCGCCTCGCCGAGTTTGTCGGCATCCGGACGGGTTTCCGGATCGGCGCAGAGCTTCATCACCATGTCGGTGCCGGCGTTGCTCGTCATGATGATCACGGTGTTTTTGAAATCGATGTCGCGCCCCTCGCCATCCTTCATCGCCCCCTTGTCGAACACCTGGTAGAAGATGTCCTGAACGCCGGGATGAGCCTTCTCCATCTCGTCGAGGAGGATCACGCTGTAGGGGCGACGGCGCACCGCCTCGGTGAGCACGCCCCCCTCACCGTAGCCCACGTAGCCCGGCGGCGAGCCCATCAGGAGAGAGACTTTGTGCTCCTCCTTGAACTCGCTCATGTTGATGACCGTCATGTTCTGTTCGCCCCCGTAGAGCAGGTCGGCGAGGGCCATGGCCGTCTCCGTCTTCCCCACGCCGCTGGTGCCGGCGAGCATGAACACGCCGATGGGACGCTTCGGGTCGGTGAGCCCGGCCCGGCTGGTGCGGATGCGCTGCGCGATCCGATCGAGGGCGTGCGACTGCCCCACGACACGCTCCTCCAGGCGCTGCTGCAGATCGAGGATCCCCCGGATCTCGTTGGTGAGCATTTTTCCCACCGGGATGCCGGTCCAACTCGAGACCACCGCCGCCACCGCCTGGCCGTCGACGCAGGGGTGGAGCAGGGGCTCCTCTCCCTGAATCGTCGCCAGCTCGGCCTCGAGCGTCTTCATCCGTTCACGGAGCCGGCCCCGTTCCTCGGGCGTCGGGGGGGAAGCCGGTTCACCGGCCGGCACAGCAGGGGGTGTCCCCGGCGTGAGGCGGCGCCTCGTCTCGCGGATCTCATCGACGAGTTTCGATTCCGCTTTCCAGCGGGTATCGAGGGCCCCACGCCGGGCCGAGAGCGTTTCGGCTTGGCTCTTGAGCTCGCCGATCCGCTCGGCATGGTCGGCACCGGCCTCTACCTCGCGCTCGAGAATCCGCAGGGCGGTGGCGATGGCGTCGAGCTGCCGCTGGCAGTCCTCGAGCGCCGCTGGCGTGGCCGCCTGGCTGACGGCGACGCGTGCCGCGGCCGTGTCGATGAGGCTCACCGCCTTGTCGGGGAGTTGGCGGCCGGGGATGTAGCGGTGCGACAGCCGCACGCTCTCCACCACCGCCTCATCGAGAATCGGCACGCCATGGTGGGATTCGAGGGTGGCAACGAGCCCGCGGATCATCCGCACGGCGATCTCCTCGGCCGGCTCCTCCACCTTGACCACCTGGAATCGCCGCGCGAGCGCCGCGTCCTTTTCGAAGTATTTCTTGTATTCGGCCCAGGTCGTGGCGGCGATGGTCCGAAGCTCTCCGCGGGCAAGGGCGGGTTTCAAGAGATTGGCGGCATCGCCCGCGCCGGCCGCCCCGCCCGCGCCGATTAAGGTATGGGCCTCGTCGATAAAGAGGATGATGGGGATCGGTGAGCCCTTGACCTCGTCGATCACGGATTTGAGTCGGTTTTCAAATTCACCCTTGATGCCCGCGCCGGCCTGAAGAAGTCCCAAATCGAGCGTATGGAGGGCGACCTGTTGTAAGACCGGTGGCACGTCGCCTTCCGCAATCCGCACGGCGAATCCTTCGACCACCGCGGTTTTCCCGACCCCGGCTTCCCCGGTCAGAATCGGGTTGTTCTGACGTCTGCGAATGAGAAT
>CAJAYZ010000002.1 GCA_903949225.1 uncultured Planctomycetaceae bacterium | reverse complement strand
GGAGCCCCGTCGCTCCCCCGGACAGCGGTGCTTTCGGTGGTGCCATCGCCAACGGCTCGACCCCTGCGTCGTCGGGCGAAGCCAACGCGACGCTCGTGCTCCGGTTTTCGAACGTGTCGCGCAACCACGCCGTCGCCGGCCCCGGTCGGACGGCCGCCGGCGGCGGACTTTTCAACGGAAATCTCGCCCCGGGAACTTCCCCAGTCGTCAAAACCGTCGCCAGCCGATTCGTCGCGAACACCCCGCCCGGCTTCGGCAGCGTTTCCGGGTAAGTCGACCCGCACCGCGGAGCGTCCATTGACGTAGACTATCCCTGGTCGCGGTTCGTTCCTTCCGGTGTTGATGAGACGTGGAGGTGCGGCATGCAGGTCAGGTTGTCATCGCGGTCCCTGTCGGGTGTTCTCGCGGCGTGCCTTCTTTCGCCGCTGGTCTGCGTCGTCCCGGCGACGACGGCGATCGCCAGCCCGGTGTTCGACGACGAGCACCTCACCCACACCTTTCTCCACGGCCTGGCGGACCTCGCCTCCTCCGACGCAATCCTCACTGGAGCCCGCGCCGAGGAGGAGGTGGTCGCGACGATTGGCCGCGGCGTCTCCCTGCCGATCGCCTCGACCCCCTGCCACCTTGGCGAAGCAAAGCCCCTCTACGACGCGGTGGTGCCGGCGGTCGTGGCCGTCTCGAGCGTCTACAAGTGCGAGCGCTGCAGCGACTGGCATCTCGGCGGATCGGGGAGCGGGTGGATCGTCTCCCCTGATGGCCTCGTCGTCACCAACCACCATGTCATCCAGCGTGAGGCCGGCCACCGGATGGGGATCATGATGGCCGATGGCGAGGTGTACGCGATCACCGAGGTCGTCGCGGCCGATCCGGTCGGCGATGCCGTCGTGGTGCGGGTCGACACCCGTGGCCGCAAGCTCCCCTTCCTCGCCCTCGGCTCCTCGCCCGATTGCGGCACCGAAGTCAGCGTCGTCAGCCATCCGGTGGGCCGCTACTGGTGCCTCACCGAAGGAGTCGTATCGCGATTTCACCGGCAGCAGAAGGCGACGGGCGACGCGATCCCGGCTGTCGATGGTAACGCCCCCGTTGCCACGCCCGCCCGAGCTACGACTGGCGTCAAGCCGGTGTGGATGAGCATCACCGCCGACTACACGATCGGGTCGAGTGGCGGCCCGGTGTTCAATCCCGCCGGTGAAGTCGTGGGGATGGTGTCACGGACGGTGACGAGCTCGCAGACCAAGCCCGAAAACGCCAACCGCCGCCGGCCGCTCGCCGGCGAGACGATCGTTTTCAAAGACTGCGTCTCCACCGAGACGCTCCACAAGCTCCTCTCCGGCCACCCTCAGGCCGCCCCGGCCGACAATACCGCGAAGCGGTAAGCGGAAGCGACGAGCGGACAAAGCCCCATCTCGGCGTCCCGGGCCCGCCCCATGTCACCCCGCGCCGCGCTTCAGCGAGGGGTCGCCCTTGCTCCGTGAGCCGGCCTAGCCGGCAAGCGCAGCCCGGAGGGCGAAGCGCAGGCGGGTCGGAGTGAGCGGAGGGCATGGATGCCCGAAGCGAACGTCCGGCGACGGGGCACGGGCGACCCCGAAGCCCCCCGCCAGCCCAGACCACGGCCATCCCCGAGCGTAAGGGCAACCCCGAGCCTGCCACCACTCACCCCGCTCCACCAGCCCGCCCCGCCGCCAATCAGGCTCGGCGCGGGACATCGATGTGGAAGTGGTGCTCGCCGAGACGGAGGAGTTGCCGATCGGTGAGGTCGTCGATGTCGGCCCGGACATTGGCGACGATCTTCGCGGCCACGTCGCGATGGTGCTTCTCGAGGAAGCTCTCGAACTGGTGGCTGAAGTTCGCCTTCCCTTTGCCATGCCCCACGAGGAGCACGCCGCGGGCCGGGGCGAGGGCGTGGGCGAGCGCCTTGAAGTAGGCCGTCGTCTCCGGGCCGTCGACGTCGAAGGCGCCACTGGGATTGCCGTGGCGGTGGAAGATGTTGTGGTTGACGTGCGACGGATCGGGAGCGGTGATCTTCTCCGGCGCGCTGGCCGCCTCGGCGTCTATGGGATAGATGCGCGCGTGGCCGGCATCGACCGCTACGACGGCGAGCTTGCCGGTGATGTCGACCGGCGTCCCGCCGTTACTGCCGACGGGGTGGACGGTCGTCGTCGGAGCATGGCGGTTGTGGGAGTCGCTCGTCATGAATCAGTCCTCTGGGAGGTGCGTGTGGGGTGAAGACAAAAACGTCCCCACTCAGCCAAGCTACCAGTTTGCCACCGCGGAGCCAGAAACTGGTGTCAATCGGCACTCCCCCGCGCTGGCGTGGGCCACGGCTTGGCGACGCCGGCAGCCGAGGAGTAGATTTCCGCTGCGTCCCTTGAAAAAAGGAATCGTCCCATGCGCCGCGGTCTCATTTGCACGTTCCTCGTTCTTTTCCTCTCGCTGCTCGCCGCCCCGCGCGCTGCCCGTGCCCAGCCGGCCGATGCGATCTACGCAGGCGGCCCGATCCTCACGATGCGGAGCGCGAGCCCTGAATATGCTGAGGCGCTCGCCGTGAAGGATGGGATGATCCTCGCCGTGGGGCGGAAGGCCGATCTCGCCAGGCACTCTGGCCCCACGACACGACAGGTCGACCTCGCCGGCCACACCCTCCTGCCGGGGTTCATCGACACCCACGGCCACATGGTCTATTTCGGAAAGAACCTCGTCGATGCCGACCTGTTCGGCTCGAAGGACATCCCCGAGCTTGTTGGCCGAATGATGGCCCAGGCTGACAAAGTGCCGGCGGGGGGATGGATCGTCGGCTTCGGGTATCAGGCGAAGCTGATGACCGAGAAGCGGACGCCGTCGCGCGCGGAGCTCGACCAGATCTCGACCGACATCCCGGTGATGATCGTCGACAGCTCCGGCCATGCCGGGGCCGGCAACTCGAAGCTCTTCGAGGTGGCGGGGATCGATGCCGATTCGCCCGATCCCGCGGGGGGCCTCTTCGCCCGCGGCCCCGACAGCAAGACGCTCCTCGGGCCGATGGAAGAGACGGCCCTCAATGCCGTCCGGAGCCAGCGTCCGCCGTTCACCGGAAAGCTCGCCGCCGACGCGATCACCGGCGCCGCGAAGCGCTGGGCGAGTTACGGCCAGACGACGGCGATGGAGGCCGGGCTGGGGCTGGGGAGCGACGACATCGGCATCATTCTCCAGGCAATCGAAGAGAACACGCTCCCCATCGATCTCTACATCGCCGCGAAGGATTCGACTGTCGACGACGCCCTGGCAGCGGCCTACCGGGTGGGAGAAGCGGTCGAGGCAGCGGACGGCACCGGCGACGTGACGAAGCGGCTCCTCGCGGCCCGGCCCGATCTCGACCGGCGCTACGTCAATCGGGTGCGCCTTGGCGGGGTGAAGTTCTGGCTCGACGGCAGCCTCGACACCGCCTGGATGAACGAGCCCTATGCCGCCAATCCCCCTGGCAAGACCGGAGAATACCGGGCCTATCGGCAGATCCCCGACGAGGTCCTCGAGGCGGCCTTCGATCGCTTCTGGCCGACCGATTTCCAGATCCACATGCACATGAACGGCGACGCCGCGGCCGATCAGGCGCTCAAGGCGATCGAGAAGGCGGTCGCCAAGCACGGCATGCACGACCATCGTCCGGTGTTCGTCCATGCGTCATTCTTGCGCGACGATCAGATTGCGAAGATGAAAAAGTATGGGGCCGTGCCGAGCTTCCTCACCTCCGGCCTCCTTCCCGGCGGCGACGCGGTGGTGCGGATGTGGGGGGAGGATCGGGCGACGCAGTCGATGGCGACGCGGACGATGCTCGAGGAGGGGATCCCGTTCACCTTCTCGCACGACGCTCCGGTGAGCCCAGAGCCCTGGATCCTCACGCTCGTCAGTTGCGGCGTGAATCGGAAGACGCCGTCGGGGCGGGTCATCGGCCCCGATCAGCGCATCCCCCCCTACGCAGCGCTTCGTGCCGTCACGGCGATGGCGGCGTATGAGATCAAGGAAGAGAAGTCGAAGGGCACCCTCGAGCCGGGAAAGCTCGCCGATCTCGTGATTCTCGACAAGAATCCGCTCGACGTCCCCTCCGAAACGATCGGCGACATCGCCGTCCTCGAGACGATCAAGGAGGGGAAGACGATCTGGCGCCGCGGGGAGGATTGATCGACGCGTGACCCGTCACGGCAGGCTCGCCGTGGGCTCCAGATCGAGCTGGAGATACTCCCCACCCCGGCCGCGGGTCTTTTGACGTATCGATGGAGGAAATGCCCAGGATGAACGGGAGCAGCTCCTTGACGGGCAATTCCCGCGGGTGGAGGCGGAGCTCGGCGAAGGTCGGTTCAGGGGGGACTCACAACCTCTTCCCGGGCCTCTTTTCCGTTTTCCCGCCTCGCGTTAGGACCGCCTCGAGAGGGGATCACGCGCGGTGGCGATCCTCGGCGGAGGAGCGGATAGCTGCAGGTGGCAATCCCGATGCATCGGGCCAGCAACCGCAGCTGTTCCCCACGACGAGCAACCGTTTCGAACCTTGAGCGAACCGAAGCTATCGATTACGATTT
>CAJAYZ010000001.1 GCA_903949225.1 uncultured Planctomycetaceae bacterium | reverse complement strand
GATGGCCTCGCGGGCCACGACGAGCTGGCCGACGGTGCTCGCTCCGTGGGGGGTGATGACGCGGAAGTCCCGGATCCCGGGAACGGCATCGGCATCACAGCGAATCCGCAGCCGTGTCTTGGAGGCAGTAACGTCGTTCTTGTCGCGATCCTCAGGCTTCTCGGTGTCGAGGGGGACGACCTCGGCATGAACGCCTCCTCCGGAAACGATCACCGCCTCTGCCCCGGCGAGGTTGTAGCGGGCCGAGAGTTCGTGCTCGGTCGTCGCCCCCACGACCGCCGCGGTAGGGCGGAGGCTCATGAGCATCGGATAGCTGTTGCTCGTCTGCGCCCCCGCCGTGCCGGCAAGGAAGACGACCCCGAAGAGACCGGCCAGACGAGGGAAGCGCATGGTCACCGCACGAAAAGAAAGTGCTTGGAATTGATCAGCGCCCAAAGCAGGTCTTGGAGCCCCTCGGTGGGCGATGGAGAGGCGGCGACGATCTCCGCCCCGTCGGCGGCCTCGAGCGGCGACGGCGGACGGGAGAGCGTTGCGAGATAGAGCTCCTCGACACAGGCCGCCACCGGGGTGCCGGCGGCGACGAGCTTTGCCACCCGGCCGGACGCGTCGGCGACCTTCGTGGCGACGATGTCGCCGTTGAGGGTGTGGAGGGCCTGGGCAAGATTCTCGTCCGGGGTCCGCTCGCACTCGCAGACGCTCGCCCGCTTCGGCTTCCCAAAGGTCACGAGGAACGGGTTCGTGTTGGCGGCGGCGGCGTCGGGAAGCTCGATGGCCCGCGTTCCGAGGGGAAGGCTGGGGTATTTCGTCCGCACCCCTGTTGCATCGTCGATGCCGTCAAGGAGCGACTCGGCCCCGAGACGCTTGACGCGGTAGTGGCTGTAGAAGCGTTCGTCGGAGGCGTTGCCGGCTGTCGGCTGCGACTCGAGCTGATAGAGCCGTGACGTCATGATGAACCGCATCAGTCGGCGGACGTCGAAGCCACTGCCGCGGAACTCGGCCACGAGGAGGTCCATCATCGCCGGGTTCGACGGGGGATTCGTTGACCGGATGTCATCGATCGGCTCGACGAGCCCGTGACCGAGGAGATAGGCAACGTAGCGGTTGACGATGTTGCGGGCGAACCAGCCGTTCTCCGGGGTGGTGAGCCAGCCGGCCAGGGCGATCCGCCGGTCATCGGCGTTTTCCATCGGCTCACCCTCGAGCGGCGTCGGCTTCATCACCGCGCCCGACCGGGGATGCGAAACCTCACCGGATGGATTGACGACGACGATCGTCTCGCCGCCAAAGATCCCGAACTCGGCACTGTTCTTCGAGGCGACGCGGGCGAAGAAGGCAGCGAAGCCGTAGTAGTCGGCCTGCGAGATCCGTTCGTAGGGATGGTGATGGCACTTCGCGCATTGGAGCCGCGTCCCCAAGAACAGCTGCGCCGTCGACTCGGCGAGATCGGAGGGATTGTTGGCGATGCGGAAATAGTTGGCCGGGCCGCTGGCGAAGATCGATCCCTTGGCGGTGATCAGCTCGGTCACGAACCGGTCGAAGGGTTTGTTCGTCCGGAAGCTCTCCCGCAGCCAATTGTGGAGGGCCCACATCCCGCTCTCGCCGAGGACGGCCGAGTTGTTGCGGATCAGGTCGGCCCACTTCAGGCTCCACCACGCCGCGTAGCGATCGACGTGGCGGTCGCGAGCCGGGTCGCCGGTGAGGCCGAGCAATTCGTCGACGAGCCGTTCCCGCTTGTCCGGAGCGGTTGAAGCATGGAAGGCGCGGGCCTCGTCGGCGGTCGGCAGCCCGCCTATCGAATCGAGGAAGGCGCGACGGAGGAAGGTGGCGTCGTCGCAGAGGCCGGACGGCGTCAGGCCGATCTCGGCGAACTTCTGCCCGGCCACGACATCGAGCGGATGAGGGCTCGTCCAACCGGAGAGGTCGGCAGCGGCGGCGAACGGGACGACGAACGTCGCGATCGTGGCCTCCCCTCCGAACCGGGCCATGACGGCCCCCTGGCCCTTGCCAACGGTCGTCGCCACGCCGGTCGGGGAGACCTTCACGACCCCCTCGTCCATTGCGTCAAACCGGGCCCAGCCCGTGACATCCCGCCGGCGGCCGTCGGTATAGGTCGCCACGACCCTGATCTGCTGGGTGGCGCCAGGAGCGGCCACACGCTTGGCCGGCTCAACCTCGAGCCCCGTTACCGCCACCGCAGAGCCCGCAGGGCCCGGAGCGCCGGCCGCGATCCACGAGGCGAGCAGCGCGTAGTCGGCCGAGCCTGTGGCGAGCCGCGTCCCGCCGCCGTGCGGAATCCGGTTGCTCGCCTTGCCAAGGAGGAGGCTGCCGTCCGGGTTTGTCGGGCAGATGCGGCGGCCCCGCGAGGCGATGGCGATCGAGTTGAAATCGACCTCCGGATCGAAGGCCATCACCGAGAGGACAAAGCCCCCCTTGCCATACTGGCTGGCATGGCAGGTGCCGGCGTTGCAGCCGGCCCGAGTGAGAACGGGAAGAACGTCCCGCTCGAAGTCGGCCCGCGTCGCCGCCACGACGCCGCTCACCACCACCTCCACCGTCGCGGTTGCGTCACCGACCGAGACCTCGATCCGGGCCGAGCCATTGCCCACGGCCGAGACGACGCCGGTGTCGGAGACGGTCGCCACGTCGGGGGTCGCGCTCGAGAAGCGGGCAGCGCCTGTCAGGTCATCGATGGCCTCGGCCGCGGTGCCGTCTGGCGTCACCGGCCGGACGAGCAACTGGCAGCGCTCGAATCCGCCGTCGAGCGTCACCTCGTGGGGATGAACGGCGATCGCGGGGGCCGCGGCCTGGACCGCCATCCCTCCGGCAGCCAGGCACGCCCACACCAAGATCACGCCGACGGCCCGGGGCAACAACGTGGAGCGGCTTACGGAAGTCAGATCCATTCGCGCACCGGTTCCCCTTCAATGAGCCGGATCGGCCGGCCGTCGGCCGCGGTGACGGTGAGATCGACGGGCAGCCCGAGCTTGTGATAGATCGTGGCCACGACGTTCTCCGTGAACGTCTCGTGCGTCTTCGGCACGCCCCCCTCGGCATCGGTCTCGCCAAGGACGAGGCCGCCGGGAACGCCTGCTCCGGCCATGACGACGAATCCCGCGCTCGCCCAGTGGTCGCGACCGATGGCCGGGTTGATCTTCGGAGTCCGGCCGAAGTCGGTCATCCAGACGACGAGCGTCTTGTCGAGCAGCCCCTGCTGTTCGAGGTCGATCAGCAGCGCGGGGATCGCCTGGTCGATCGCCGGCATCCGGCCTTTCAGTCCGTTGAAGCAGTCGGTGTGGTGGTCCCAGCCGGGATCGCTGACGGTCACAAAGCGGACGCCGGACTGCACGAGCCGGCGGGCGAGGAGGAGCCGCTGGCCGAAGGACGTCCGCCCGTAGTCGTCGCGGAGCGCAGCAGGCTCGGTGGCGATGTCGAAAGCCCGCTTCGTCTCCGGCGCCGTGATCATCGTGAAGGCGGTCTTGTAATGCTCGTCGAGGGCATCGAAGGCGGTCGGCTGTCGGTCGGCGAGGCGCTGGAGCCGATCGATGCGGGCGAGGACCGCGCGGCGGCGGTCGATCCGCGCCATCTCCATGTCGAGCGGCGGAGTGATGTCGCGGACGGAGAACTTCTCTGCATTGGCATCGGCGTGGATCTCGAACGGACCGTGGGGCAAACCGAGGATCCCCGGCATGCCGCCGTTGTTGGTGCGATCGACGTGGGCCCCGAGCTGGACGAAGGGAGGGAGGGCCGACTTGAAGCCGTGCTGGTGGGAGACGACCGATCCGACACAGGGGTAGACGAGCGTCGGATTGACGTTCCGCCCCGACATGCACCAGTGGTCGGCCACGCCATGGCCGGCGTTGCGTGGATTCCAGCTGCGGAGGAGCGAGTAGCGGCCCAGTTCCCGGGCCATCCGCCCGCAGAGCTCGGTGAAAAACACCCCCGGCACCGCCGTGGAGATCGCGTTCAAGGGGCCGCGAACGCCGTCGGAGGCCTGCGGCT